>JBIKQC010000256.1:0-7096 GCA_044349855.1 Saprospira sp. | reverse complement strand
GAAGATGTGGTCCATCGCTCATTTCACCGCTGTTGCCGATAATGGCAATAGCATCTCCCGCAGCTATTCTGTCACCAACTTTTTTGAGATTGGCAGAATTGTGTTTGTACCAGCTCACTAAATTATTATCGTGTTGAATGCCAATCATGTGTCCTGTATCGGCCGACCAGGTGGACATGATCACCGTGCCGCCTTTGGTAGCTGAGATAACAGAGCCTTTGGGCGCAACAATATCGGTACCATAATGGGATCTGCCGGGAGCAAAGCTGTCTGAAACCACACCACGTACAGGAGTTACAAAAACAGATCTGTCTATTCGGCTGCTGCTGCTTTCCAAAAAGACTGACTGTACCAGACTCCCTGTTTTTTGTTCTGACTGTACATTTTCAAGCAGCTGTTTGGTCTCTTCGGTTTTTTTGGGGACATCGGCAAAAGTTTTTGCTGCTTCCGGTTTTTCAACTGTTTCGGCCTTTTTCATGTCCTTTTCATATTCAAAAGTCTCGCTGCTCAATTTTTTCAAACTTTCTACATAGGTCACATTTCCGTTCAGTTCTCTATCCAAAGAGTCGAGTTCTTTGTAGAGTTTTTCCAAATCTTTGCGCATGTCCTTATTTGCAATGCGTGAATTATTGGAGACCAATCGGCCCAAAGGAGTAAATTTTACTAAAAGTAAGGTGAATATTGCCACGCCGAAAAAGACTGAAGCTGCTGACAGTACTACGTTTGCAGGACTAAGTCGCCATGTCTTTTCCTCTACAAAGGTCAGATCATTCACGACGACCAATCGGTGGTTTTTACTCACCCAAGGCAGCAGTGATTGCTTTTTTTTCTTTTTGTTTGAACCCTGTTGTTCTGACATTTCGACCTGTTTTCAAGAACCGGGATACAATTTCTCCCGTAAAGGTTCTTCATTTTCAAATAATTTTAAGCAGCTAAACTGCAAAAATAAAACAAACAGCGTATTTTTGCATCAGCAATAAGCTTATTTTGGAATTTTAGCGTTATTAATGAAAGTATAACCAACCAAAATGTCTATATTTTACGTCTCATTAGCATAAAGCTTAGCAGTGCTTTTTTAAATAATCATTTTTTAGGCTTTTTGGTTCCTATAGCCCAACTTTTCGACCGACCGTAAATTATAATATGAAACACAATATCAGCAGACTTATCTTATCAATTTTGCTTCTTTCCGTTGTCATTTCCTGCAAAACCAAGAAAGGAGAAACCACGAAGTTAGGTAAGTTTTACCACAATGTGACCGGGCATTACAATGCTTATTATAATGCAGACCTGTTGCTGATGAAAGGATTTGATGCTCAGGCACAGTCCAATATGGATAATTATAATCAATTGCTGAATATGTTTCCATATACTGCAGGCGCAGCCCCGGCAGCGGCAGCGCCGGCTAAAGCAAGCAGCAGCGGTACTGGAATTGATGATCCCTCTTCCAAATCGGGAACTGGACAATCAAAACCAAGCGGGGGAAATCCTTCAGGTGGAGGAGGTACTCCTTTGGATGAGGCTATCAAGAAATCAGCCATAAATATTGAATTGCACCGTCCCAGCAATTGGGCCGATGACAGTTATTTCATTGTCGGACGTGCCGAATTTTTGAAAAAAGAATATGAAAAATCTGCGTCTACTTTCAAATATATTGTAGATAAATATCATAAAGACAAGGCCTTGAGTGAAATGACTCCCGATGAGTTGAAGGCTTATAATAAAGAACAGGCCACTAAGAATGCCAAAAAGAAAAAGAAGAAAAAGAAACCTTCGCAAAAAAAGAAAAAATCTAATTCCAAAAAGAAAAAACCACTGCCCAAAAAACCTGCAGAAAAAACTGCCGATAAAGAACCTGAGGAAGAAGAAGAAGGCCCAAAACCTAAAAACTACTTTCTTAAGCACAAACCTGTGCGTTTCGATGCCATGCTTTGGCTGGCCAAATCCTATTTGGAGTTGGAAAACTATGACGATGCCGGACGTTACCTGCGTTTGCTCATTGAAAAAAGCGATGTACCAAAGCGTATAAAAGCCGACGCACACACCGTTATGGCTTACAGTTATATCAAACAGAAAGATTATGCAAAAGCTATTGAAGAGCTGGAAGCCGGCATTGATATGATCCGCCGGAAAAAGAAAAAAACACGTTTTATCTACGTGTTGGCGCAGCTTTATCAAAAAACAGGCAACAATCAACTGGCAATGGAGAATTTTAGAAAAATTCCCAGTTCCAATCCTCCTTACGAGATGGAATTCAATGCCCGTCTGAATATGGCCGTAAATGCTGCAGGAGCTGAAAATGCCAAAATCAATCCCGAATCAACATTGAAACGCATGTTGCGAGACGGCAAAAATGAGGAATACAAGGATCAGATCTATTTTGCATTGGCACAAATCCAATTCAAACAGGGTAATAAAGAGAATGGCATTCTGGCCTTGCAATTGGCTATGCAGGGCTCTGATGATTTTCAGCGCACAGAAATTTCCTATATGCTGGCTGAGCTTTTTTATGAAAAGAAAGATTATGTAAAAGCCTATTCCTATTACGATACTTGCAGTAACGCTATGCAGAAAGTCGATGAACGCTCTGCTTATGTATCTTCTCAGAAGCTTTTGCTGAAAGTATTGGCAGAGAATATTAATATAGTAACCTTAAAAGACAGTTTGGTAGGAATTGCTTCCTGGTCTTTCGATAAACAAAAAGAACTGGTTCAACGGCTTCGTTTGGAAGAAGAGGCCGCCAAAAAGCCACAGAACGCACTTGATCGCAATGCTAGTAAGAACAAAGCCGCAGCTGATGCAGGTATTAATACTTCGGCAGTTAACGCTTCTAAGTTCCCACTTTATGATCCAAATAATACCAAAAAAGGAGAAAAAGATTTCCAAAAGCGTTGGGGTAACCGTGAATGGGCCGATAACTGGAGACGTTCGGAAGGTGATATGAGCCGAAAGGACAACCGAACAGCTGAAAACGAAGGTCTGAAGCCGCTTACAGAGCAGGAAACCAAAGATTATCTAAAGAAAATGGGTGTTCCGCAAGATTCTGTTTCAATAGTAAAAATGAATAAGGAAATTGAAAATGCACTTTATCTTATCGGAGCCAATTATTATGAAAAACTGGATGAAAACAAACGTGCAGAAGCTTCTATAAACCAGCTTTTCAGCAGATTTCCAAAAACTGCTTATGAATTGGAAGCATGGTTTCTCCTTTATAACATCTGTACGGAAGATAAAAACAATAGCTGTGCCAATAGCAACAAAGAAAAAATTATAGCGAAATACGGTGACACTGATATTGCAAAATCTCTGAAAGACCCAAACTTTTTGAATACAAAACAGCGTCAGATTGCTGAGGTCAACAAATATTATGAAGATACTTATAACCTTATCAGAAGCGGTCAGTTTGCCGATGCATCAAAACGCATAGAGGAATTGCCCAAAAAATATGGTGTCAACTATCCTTTGAAACCACGTTTTGCGATTCTATCGGCCATGTGTGTTGGCGGATTGCAGGGTGTGGACGAGTATATAAAATCATTGAAATCAGTTTCTGTAAGCTATCCAAACACGGATGAAGATAAGAAAGCTAAAGAAATGGTGGCATTGTTGAGCGGCAGCAAGGTTGACAATAAAAATCCGAATCCCCAACCGGTTAAATCTGACGGTGACGGCAATAAATCTAAATATCCTTTTGATAACGAAGCGAATACCGGACATTATATACTTATTGCATTCGATGATCTAAAGGCTAATATTAATGAATTAAAAATAAAGATAACCGAATTTAACAGCAAGGCCTATAGTTTGCTTCGATTAAATGTTTCGAGCCTGATGCTGGACGGTAAAACTCCAACTTTGATTGTACGCAAATTTAAAGACAGAAAAGAAGCACAGGATTATCTGAATACAGCTGAAGGCAATTCCGAATTTATGGGCAAGGATGCACCCGCACATAAAATCTATTTTATCGGTCAAAATAATTACCGGGATGTACTGCAAAAACAGAATTTTGGAGAGTATGTGAAGTTTTATGAGGAGATGTATAATTAGGTGATTTTATAAACTTAGTTTAACAATTCGGCAAAATCATTAATTTGATTTTGCCGAATTTTTTTTATAATTTTGCAGGTTGAAAACACAAACAATTGCACAAAATCCTATATGGAACCACAAATACCGCCTCAAAGAACACACGAAGAGGGCCCAAGCATCAGAGCACAAAGACTGCCGAAATATAAAATATATGTTCGCTGGATCTGGAGAATTTTTTTGGCCTTTTTCGTCATGCTTTCTCTGCTATTTACTTATCTTACTTTTCAGCTGCCCTCTTTTGAGTCGTTGGAAAATCCAAAGATCAATGTAGCCTCCGAGATTTATTCTTCAGACGGAGTGCTGTTGGGTAAATTCTTTATTCATAACCGTACACCTGTACCCTATGACAGTATCTCTCCGCATGTTATCAACGCATTGGTAGCTACAGAGGATGCCCGTTTTTATTCACATTCAGGTATCGACCCCGAGGCGCTTTTCCGTGTTATGGTCAAAACTATGATGCTGCGCAAAGAGAGCGCAGGTGGTGGATCTACTATTTCTCAGCAGTTGGCAAAATTGCTCGTGGGACGTCCCGATACCAGGAAAATGTTTTTTGTGCGTCGCTATTGGTCCATTTTCACGACAAAACTTAAAGAATGGCTGACGGCAGTAAAATTGGAACGTTCCTATACAAAAAAAGAGATTCTGACCATTTACCTCAATAAGTTCGACTTTTTGTACAATGCCCACGGGATACGTTCTGCTGCAGAAACCTATTTTGCCAAACAGCCCCATGAATTGGATATCAATGAGTCGGCCATGTTGGTTCGTATGCTCAAGAATCCGTCTATGTTCAACTTCCGCCGCGATATGGCAAAGGCCATGCAGGGTAGGGAAGTGGTATTGAAAAATATGGTGGACAAAAAACATATTTCGAGAGCCGAATACGATAAATTGCGTATAATACCTATTGATGCATCCAAATTTAAAGTGCAGGATCACAATGAGGGGGTGGCCACTTATTTTCGCGAATACCTCCGTGAGCACTTGAAAGAGGTGCTTATGAGACCTGAAAATCTAAAAGCAAACGGTGAGCCTTATGATATCTATCGCGACGGCCTGAAAATTTATACCACTATTGATTCCCGCATGCAAATGCACCTGGAACAGGCAGTTTGGGATCACTTGAGTCAGCATCAGTTACACATGTGGAAACATTGGCCCGATTGGAATATGATTGATGCACCGCTTGGTACGTCAAAACAGAACCCATGGACTTACATGGATCATAAAAATACTGCTTCAGAGATTGAACTTCGACTCATGAATTTCAATAAGTTGGTTTGGGAATCGGAACGCTATATTGCTGTTCGTGAGCAGTATCTGAAAATGGGCAATAAATACAAACTGCGTGATGTGGATATCTATCGTATGATCAGAGTTGAAAATGCGAATAAGAATCCATATAAGGATAAAATTTACAACAAAAAGATTGATGGAGATTCACTGTTAAAAGATTGGAGAAGAACGGAGTATATTTCTGAATCTCAATTCAATCAATACAAAACTATTTTAAAATCATCGGATTGGAAATCAATTAAATCCGAATATGAAGCTTTGTATAAATATATGCAGAGACCTTTAAAAATGAAGGTGTTCAGCTATGTGAAAGATAAAAATAACAAATGGAAAGGTGGTGAAAAAGATACAATTATGAGTCCTTATGATTCATTGCGTTATCACCGAATGTTTTTGCAAACAGGTTCTATTGCTGTAGATCCGGGCAATGGCCATGTAAAAGCATGGGTAGGCGGCGTAGATCACCACTATTTCAAGTTGGACCACGTGACAATGGGCACACTTTATGTACACCCCAAAAAACGCAAACCGGGAGTTGTTTACCCTAGAGCCGGCCGTCAGGTGGGATCAAGTATCAAACCATTCCTTTACGGTCTCACAATTTCACAGCGCGGATATTCTCCCTGCTATGAAGTGGATGATATAAAAATTACTATTGAAAAAGGATACGGCCAGTTCGGACTCATTAAAGACTGGACACCGAGCAATGCCAATGGGGTTTACAGCGGTCAGCGTGTTACTTTGACCAAGGCACTTAGCCTTTCACTCAACTCGGTTTCAGCACAGCTGATGAAGGACTTCGAGAGTGTAGAGCCCTTCAGAAAATTTCTGGGTGATGTTGGTATTGATACTGCAAAAATTCCCATTTCACCAACAATCTGTTTGGGGACACCAGATATTACTCCTTTGGAAATGACCGGTGGTTATACCATTTTTGCAAGCGGCGGTGTTTATCGTGAGCCCATTATGGTACAAAGAATTGTAGCCAAAGGCGGAAATATTATTTATTCCGATGAATCGGAGCAGATTTATGAAGGTGCACTGACCCGCAATCATGCTTATACAATGAGTCAGATTCTGCAGTCCGTACAATCGGGTGCACCCGGTTTCCAAGGCATTAAATCGGCACATGGCGGTAAAACAGGAACCACCAACTTCCAGTCTGATGGTTGGTATATGGGCATTACGCCAAACCTGGTGATAGGTACCTGGGTGGGCAATGATGACCGTTATATACGTTTTAGAAATCTCGGTTATGGGCAGGGCGGTTCTATGGCCCGTCCAATTTTCCAAAATGCCCTTAGATACATTGAGGCTGATAAAGAACTCAAATTTAATACCGCTGCGCGATTCCCAAAACCTGACGGCGAGGTTAAAGAAATGAATTGTGGTAAGTACGATAAGCTTGGCGGCGATACCTTCGACTTTACTGAATCGGAAGAAACTTACCGAGAAGATTTCGATGACAATGGTAAAGACAAGAAGAAGCCGAAGAAAAAAGAAGATGAAGACCCAATCATCGACCGTTAGTTATAATGGATTTAACATAAACGGACTGTGGCTTAGGCTGCTGTCCGTTTTTTAACCCGAATCCGTCATTAGAGTTCGTTATGAAAGCCTAAAGGGTAAAGAAAATAAGTACTCACGGAGTTTTTTGGGGTGAAGAAATAGTTACCCCTATTTCAAAACCCAAAAAACGAGTAAG
>JBIKQC010000255.1:0-7098 GCA_044349855.1 Saprospira sp. | reverse complement strand
GCCGATTAGGTATTTTGTGGGAAAATTTTTAACGGTCATAGTATAATTCAGTTAAAAAACTTATTCTCGTAAAATTAGGATATGTACCTTTACCATCAAACTGATAAAGACCGTCGTTGCCTAAATAAGTTTAAAGTTATTTAATATAATAAAGCTATGGATAATTATTTGGATATTAATAGAAAATCCTGGAACAATCGTACTGAAACACACTTAAAATCTGATTTTTATGATTTAGCCGGTTTCCTGGGTGGCAAATCATCATTGAACGAAATAGAATTGAGCATTTTAGGTGATATTTCCGGCAAATCGGTTCTGCATCTGCAATGCCATTTTGGCCAGGACAGCATTTCTTTGGCGCGCATGGGTGCAAATGTTATCGGCGCAGATCTTTCAGACAAGGCAATTGAAGCGGCAAAAAAATTGGCTCTTGAAACAGGCGCAGATGCTGAATTTATCTGTTGTGACCTCTACAGTTTGTCCGATTATCTTGATAAAAAATTCGACATCGTCTATACTTCCTATGGCACAATCGGTTGGCTGCCCGATTTGGATAAATGGGCTGCTGTTGTAGCTCATTTTTTAAAACCGGCTGGAAAATTTGTGTTTGCCGAATTCCATCCTGTTGTATGGATGTTCGATGATGACTTTGAAAAAGTTGGTTATAACTACTTCAATGACGGCCCTATAGTGGAAACAGAAAATGGTACCTATGCTGATAGAAATGCTGAAATAACAAATACCTCAGTTGGCTGGAATCATGGGATGGCGGAAGTTATCAATTCATTGATTAAAAATGGTCTTCAAATCCGATCCTTTCAGGAATATGATTATTCGCCCTACAATTGTTTTCGGCATACAAACGAATTTGAACCGGGCAAATTCAGAATTACACATCTCGGGAATAAAATACCGATGGTTTATTCAATTGAAGCTGTTAAGCTATAACCCAATCAAACCTTAGAAAAATATAAAGGGTAAAGACATTGATAATGTCTCTACCCTTTATATTTATATGGATTTTATCAACAAAACTACTCTTTTACAAATCTCAAAACTCTGCTATTTGTTTTTTGCTGCAAACGTAGGGTGTAAACCCCAGCAGGCAACATTTCTGTCTGCAAAGTGATATAATTCATACCTTCTTTTGAAACAGCATTTTGTTTGAATACCAATTTGCCGCTCAGGTCATAAACTTCCAAGAGGTCATTTTCAGTAGCCACATCGCTGAAATATATCAAAGTACATTCAGCCTGAGCAGGATTTGGAATAATGCTAATGGTGCTCTGCATATCAAAAGCCTGATTGAGGATTTTGCTGTAACTTTCAGCCCCATCTCTGCTGTACATTTTAAGTCGATAATAATTATTTCCCTGAATGGGTGCAGAATGGTTAAAATTGAAACTGAACTGATCTGAAGACAGTACCGGCAAAACACCTATTGATGTAAAGTTTGCCGCGTCCACCGAATGTTCAATATCAAATTTCGCAGCTTTTGCATCAGTATTTACCGACCAGAAAAGATCTACAGTACGGTCTTTAGCCTGAGCCCTGAAAGATAAAATTGGCGCTTCTGCCAGAAGAATTGGCGATCCTGAGGCTCCAATTTCAGAAAAATGGCTCAATGAAAACTGCAGCTGATATCCGTTTCCTGATGTGGTATTGTATGAAGTTGCAGCAATACTGCCGCTATTAATCATCTCCAAAATAGCTGTCGAATAATTATTATTGAGAATATTACAATCTTCATTACTTCCTGCATAATGCGTAAGATTTAATTGAGCGGCCGTGGCAGACAAACCCGCAGCAGTGTTGTAGGCAGTCAGTTCTGCATCCAACAGGTAAATTCTTACAGAAATGTTACCCGAAGGGAAAGGTGACGCTATCCCGGCAAAATTAGAAGATTCAAAATTCCAATAACGAGGTAAATAATGTTTGTTATCTCCATCCAAGGGGACAGCAGCCATATCATTTACCTGAACTGTTACAGTACCCAGATTATTTGTTCCGGGATTGATCGCCGCAATGAGTTTGCTGCTGCCATCCAATACCGGAAACCAGCTATTGCCGGTCACTCCATTTACCGAACCTGAAGTACAGCCCGCTCCTACTGACACAGGAATAATGTTTGGACAATTGGCCTGAACCGGAGTTCCGAACAGACAATTATTATAAACAACTGTGGGAAAATTGATCGCCGGAAGTCCCGGATAAGTGATATTGATTGAAGCTGTTAATGTTGCCGCACTCATACCGGCACCTGAATTTTCAAAAGCAATAATGCAGAATCCATCAACACCTGGATCGTAACCGGCGGCAAAATTTGCCTGAGTAAATGTGTAGTTTCCATTTCCTGCAATAGTTTGTGAAATCATACTTGTTCCACCGCAAGAGCCATTTCTTATTCTTAACCCTAAATTATTTGCTGCGCCGGTATAACCTGCTACAGTAAAAGAAATCGTAAATGTTGGTGGAGCAAATGGACTTGCGGGTCTACAAGTTACTGCTGCTGCCGAAAGTGACCTAGACTTTGCCGCAAAACCATTAAATGTACCTATGCCTCCTGGTCCAAAATTTACGGTACAATTTGCATCAGCAATAGCAGCTCTTTTGCCCGATACAAAAGGAGTCAAAAAATAATCCTTTGAAGGATCGAGCACCGAACAATCCAAGCCCAAAGCTAATTGGGTCGCAGGAACGCCTACGGTAGCTTCAAATACCTGATTTGGCGTAGAGGAACTTACAGCTCCGCCAACTGTAGCTGAACCCAATGCTGAATTTAGCGTAGTCTGATTGGTGACTGAAGTTGAAATCGGGTTATCCACAGTCAACCACCAGCCTACAATCTGATTTGCTGCCAATGCCGCAGCAGTTGTATTAACTGTAACGGTTTCAGTTCCGCTGCCGGTAAGTAAAACTGTTGCGGTTCCATCTGCCACATTTATTCCATTACCCGGACGTGGAGAAACCACAACTCTAACAATTTGACGGCAGGCCGTATTGTAGGCATTCACTTCTTCTATGTAAAACAAGGTAGTCCCTGCAGTATTTACATTCAATTGTGCTGCAGTGGGTGTAAAACTAGCTGTTCCGGTTGCGACAGGAGCTCCTGCTGTAGGAACAAGATACCAGTTATAACAGGCAGATTTTGCCGTAAACGTAGGAATTGCCTGACCTACACAAATTTCTTTGTATGGCGACTGCACATTGTTGAGAGCTGTACTGTTAAAATGTCTGGAAACAGCTGTATCGCAAAGGTTATTACGACAGTTAAGCAGCACATCCTGCAGTTTTTTATATTGACAGGGACTAAAATCCTGACGACAGCTACCGAATGAGTTATAACTCATAATATTGCGCTGCAAAATGGTAGAAACTCCACCACCGTAATTTGTTCCGCTGGCAGGCGCAATTGTCAAAACGCCACATGGAGGGGAAGGTGTTGTTTTGTAAACACAGGAAGGCTGATTACAACCGTCGAATGTAGGATCGGGCCAAGTGTCACAAATTTTATCTCCTTTAGTCAGACAATCGGAGTTGTTCAAGGCGTCATCCGGCGGAAACTGAGGATTGTCATTTCCAGTTCCCTGATTATTGTGGGTATGATGCAGACCTAAATAATGTCCCAATTCATGAAAAAGAGTAGAACCAAACAGAGCACGATAGGCCATTATGGAATAGTTGCGACTCGGCGGATAAGGCGCATAACCGGTTATTCCTGAAGCATCATGATCTCCATTTAAACCACCCACAAAATAAAGATTGATGATACCAGGCACATCAAAAGCAGCAGTTTCGGGATCATCATCCAGGCCATTATTTGGTGCGGTTGCCGGATCCGGCCCACCTAAAAAAGGCGTATAAAAATCATACATATCGGCATTAGTTACCCGGCGACGCGGCACAGCCTCATAAAATTCTATTTTAGCATTTGCATAAAGACTGTTGAGCTGAACAAGTGCTGAATTTATGTCCACATCTGTTAATGAAGCAAAGCCTGCTCCGTTAAGATAATTAGTTCCTATATGTGCTGAATTTTCAAAAATAACCAGAGCCAATGGAATTCTATAAAAACCACAAGCCGGAACGGGTGTGGTAGGCACGGTACAGTTGATAATATCAAATGCGTTGGCACCACCATTATTCGAAGCGGGCTGCCATCCATTTGTACCATAACCATTATTACTGTTGCAGGCCCGACCGTCATTAAAATGAGGAAAATCACGGGAACTGTTTCCACAACCTGCTTCCTGATAAGTACCGTCTAGTATTGATTGCTGAATTGCCCTTTCGAAGGCTTCACGCATCGACTGACCATATAGGTTAGAGACACAAAAAATAAATAGTAAAACTTGTTTGTACATTCTAGAGCTTTATTCAAATTCGTTTAAAATATAATTTAAAAATATTGATTCCATAAGATTGGTTAAGTTTTGATGCAGAGATTCTGATTACCAATACTTAACTTTTTAGTATTTAGGAATTTTTTGATTATGAGAAAAAATTTAAAAGTATGACAGTAAAGCGTAATTTATTTATTAGAATTTGACCAAATACATTAAACTTTTATTCAAATATGCTTCGTTTCAAAAAAGTGTCTAAAAATTCAATGCCCCTTAAAAATTAAATTATCTGTAAAAATTAAAATATTGATTTCAATACTTATTTTGATGAATATAATCTTAACAAAAGTCTATAAGTAAAAGATTAGAGTTTAAATTCGAATTTATTACTTGAATCTAAGATTAAAAAAGGAGATTGATTTTTTTATTGCTAAATATCACTCGAAGTATAAAATTGTTTTGGGCCCAGTAATTATTATCTACATCAGCAAATGGGAGAATCAAGCTATGGCAAATTTTCCAAAAATTCATCAATAACATATTCTCCATCAATGATTAGCTTGTTATCATAGCTTATAATTTTGTGTCTGTATCCTTCTTTTTCAATAGTCAATTCAATGTGTACCCTATCATTTAACTGATACTCTTCGAGTTTATCCGAAAATTCACCATTTGCACCAGTCACAAAAGTTTCCTCTTTTCCGGTAACTTTATTTAATATGATAATCCTTACACCTGCCAAAGGCGCATTTGTTGCCTTGTCTTTAATAATACAGGTGAGTGTAAATTCAGGAATTCTGAGAATAATATCAGCATTTGTAATGTCTTCTGATTCAGAGATTTTTATTGATGCGGCTTGACCTCCCAAAAATTTATCTTTAGATCCAATTAGACTGTAAATCTCATTGGCCTCGTAAATAACAATGCTATATTCACCTTTTTCGTCCGTTTTTACATATGTTAATATAGTTCCATCTGTTTTTAAAAGTTTGACGTCAGCATCTGCCAGTAAATTTCCTTTGTTATCAGTTACCTTTCCTTTGAGGTATTTTGAAGATTCAAAAGGTTTTAATATTTCAAACATGTAAATATCATCATCACCTTTGCCGTTATCCCGATTTGATGCAAAGTATCCTTTTTTCTGTTGTTTGTCGATTATCAGAGAAAAGTCATCAAAACTGGTATTGATTGGTGCACCCATATTCAATACTTTTTCTACGGATTTGTTATTAATCACTGCCATGTAAACATCCAAGCCGCCTAAGCCGATATGTCCCTCTGAAGCAAAATAGAGCGTTCCGGTTTTATCGTGTACAAATGGATACATCTCATTGCCCTCAGTATTAATTTTTTCACCTAAATTTATCGGTTCCCCCCACTCAGATCCGTTAATTACCTCAATTTTATAAATATCTGTACCACCAAAGCCACCGGGCATATCACTTGCAAAGTACATAGTTTTGCCATCCTCAGTCAAACTGGGATGACCAACAGAATATTCCGCATTATTAAACTTAAAGGGTGTTTCTTTCTGCCATTTATTGTCAACATTTTGGCTAAAAAAAATCTGAAGTTTTACTACACCTTCCTTGCTTTTGCCATTATAATTATTTCGAGTAAAAGCAATTATAGCGCCTTCTTTTGCGAATGAAGCCGCACCTTCATGCATACTTTTATTGATAATGCCTTTATTATCTATACTCTGAGCTGCCAAAATTTGACCGTCAGCTGATATTTCTGCCTGATAAAGATCTAAAAATGGTTTTTGGTTCCAGCTGTAGCTTTTTTTGATGGGTTGTACACCCTGAACAAGAGTTGAGGTGTAAACAAGCTTTGCATTATAAAAGGCTGGAGCAAATTCCTGATGAGCAGAATTCATATCCAAATTTATAACTTTATACCTTCCTTCATCTTTCAAAAACTCTTTTACACCATGTCCTTTTTCTAAAAACTCTTTGGATCTGATATCTGCGGGATGTTTTTCAGCATATTCAAGCAGCCATTTTTCCGATTCGCTATATTTACCGTTCGATTTCAAAACCATTCCATAGTAATACATGTCAGAGTCTGTGAATTCACCTTCTAAAATGAATTTTGAGTAGGCATCTTCCGATTCTGCAAACATCCCCAAATTTCTGTATGATTCAGCTAATCGACGTAGGCCTTCAGGCGAAAGCTTGACAGATTCATTGTAGTACCCAATCGCCTTTTTGTAAGCAAAACGATCAAATAATTTATCCGCTTTTATTTCAGAAGTACTTTTTTGTGCAAATACTGAACTGAACATTAAGAGAAAAATACTGCTGTATATGTATCTTTTAACCATATTTTTAGAAAAAATTAATTTTAAAAATACCTCACAGATCTGATTTTCTGTTTCGAAGTGATGATGAAATCATATCTGAGCATCAGCTCATGACTACCACCATGATAACGCACCGTCTGTAAGGCATAAGACCAGTCGAACGCATAAGAGAAAAATAACTGTTCTGTAATGTTATAACCTGCAAGAATCCCAAAAGCATCACCTGTTCTTAGCATAGCTCCTATGTGGAATATCTTTTTCCAAACCAACGATGCTGTTAAATCAACTTCAATTGGTGTTCCAACCGTCATTTTAACAAAAGTAGTAGGCTTTAAGTCTAAATCTTTTGTCAATTTGAACTGATAACCGGCTATCATAAAATAATGTCTTTTTTCCTTTAAAGCGATATTGGGATTTGCTCCTGGTTTCAAGTCGTTTTGTAGCAGTCTT
>JBIKQC010000254.1:0-7110 GCA_044349855.1 Saprospira sp. | reverse complement strand
AATTAGATAGTTTTATTATTGATAACTACAAACCCAAAATTAAATCTTAATGGAAACTCCCTTCTATACCCCGCCAAAATCATCAATTATAATGCGATTTCTTTGGAGTGCTGCAGGTGCAGACCGAACTATTTTAGAAAAATCTACCTATTCTGATCAGGTTAAGTATATGTGTCTAGGTGGAATAATAGTAGCAACTGGTGTAATGGCAGCTTTAGCAGGGGGCTATGCATTTTATACTATTTTTAGTCCTAAAGGATCTGCTCTTGAAACCGAAACAAGTTTAGTTGCGACCATTTCTTCAGTAATATTTGGCATTTTATGGGGTTTAATGATTTTTAATCTAGATCGGTTTATTGTTTCAAGCACTGGAAAAGGGGATGGAACTGAAGCAATTACATGGCAGGAATTTAAGGGTGCAATTCCAAGAATAATAATGGGGGCTATTATTGCATTAACGATTTCAAAGCCGATTGAAATAAGAATGTTTAAGTCAGAAATTGATATCAAACTAAGGGAAGAGCAATCTAAACAACAAGCTGAGTATAGTAAACAAACTGATGAAAATTTTAAAGGAAGAGAATTACAACTGAAACTCGAATTCGCTAAAATTGATAGTAACCGTACCCTTCTGTTCAAAAAAATACAAGAATATGATGGAAAATACCAAAACGAAGTTACAGATGGAAATGGCCAAAGAACTAAGGGTGAAGGTCCAGTTGCTTTAGTGTTAAAAGGAGAAAGAGAAAAAGCTGAAAAAGAGCTTGAAAATTTTGATGTTTATAATAAGACTGATATAGAACAACTAAGTGCCAGAAAAAGGAACTTACTTAAAGAAAAGGAAAAGGAACGTGCTGAAGGTGAAGTTAAGTCTCATGGTTTAGATGGCCTATTAGAAAGGATAAAACTCGCACATCACATTGCAGGGTTTTGGATATCATTATTCGTTACTTTGTTATTTATGGCTATAGAACTAACCCCAATTTTCTTTAAACTTATGTTGGTAAAATCACCTTATGATTTCATGAAAGATAATATTGAAGAGCGAATTAAGGCTGAAAATGGAATTTATGTTGAATATAATTATCATAAAGATAAAAACGGTCAGGAGAGAGATTTAGTAATATTTTTGGACAGCGAAAAGTTGATTCTAGAGAAAAAAGAAGTTCAAAAGGCACAAAAAGAACTGACTGAATATGCAATCAGTAAGTACAAGGAAGATATGAAGAAAAAAATTGATGAAAATCCATCCGCATTTATAAAAGTTCAAGATAATATATAATAATGAATCTTAATCAGTTTTTTATAACACTGTCAGGAGATGATTATAAGGTAATAGATAGTCTATCGCCCAAAGTTAGATCAAAATTCATAACAATAGGAGTATTAGTGTGTTTTGTTTTTTTATTATGCTTGGTTAGTAGCTATTTCACATACACTAAATTATTTCAGGATTATTTTATAGGTATACCTATAGCTATATTTTTTGCCTATATGTTCACTAATATTTATCTGTTGTTTTTATATACATTAAATAAAAATTCATTTCCTGAGTATAATGAATGTTCTAGTAAGAGTAAATTTGAGAAAGTAGTAAGATTCACTGCAAAAAACAGTTCTAGATTAGTCTCTTTGTTTTTTAGGTTAATGTTTGTTTCTTTTATTGCTATTGTAATTTCAAAACCTATTGAATTACTGTTTTTTACTTTGCCTATTTCAAAAAAAATAGAGAATTACAAAAGTGAGCTTATACAGCAAAACAAAAAGAAAATAGATGAATTATCCTATGAAAAAATTACAAGTTACAGAAATGAGATAAATAAGATAATAACAATGAGAACTGGCAGTGATACATTATACTACTCGATTCAAATTACTCAAATCGAAAATTTTAGATTAAAGGAACATGAAAATATTGAAGCAATTGTTAATAAATCGAATTTTTATGTACAGGGAATAGTAATTCTTATGAAGTATTATCCACAATCTTGGTGGATATCTCTTTTAACGATTGCAATTTTTTTATCTCCTGCTTTTATTAAAAATTTAATGACTGAACAGAATGAGTATTATGCAAAAAAAATAAAAATGGATAGGGCTTTGGTAGAAAATGACTACTTCAAATTTAAACACAGTTACAATGTTATTATGTATAAAAAATATGGACAGAACTATTTATGGGATGAACAATATGAAGATGCACCATTTAATACCATAAGAAAAACTGATAAAAGATATTTTAAAATGGAGTCCGATTTATTAAAAGACATTTATGGTTCTTCCAGTTTTATTTTTGAAGAAAGAGAAGATGAAATCATATAAATAACTTTCTATATTTAATTTCTGATGTGGGTTGAAAAATCAAGAACCAAAAGCTTAGAGAGGAAAACTTTCATTAAAGGAAAGTTTAAAGGAAAGTTTATTGGCACACTTGATGTAATTAATTCTGATTTAATTCATGAATATTTTTATGATATTGAAATACTAGAAGCAGAAATTTTTCTAAATAAAGATGAAATCAGGCACTACAATGAGGGAGAACACGATGAGTTCATAAATGTTATGCCATTCATTACTTCTCTTCCTTATTATTTAAAATGCAATCTTAATGACAATGATGTTAAAAAGCATTATAAAATTCATCTTAATGATCCTAAAATCAGATTTTTAAAGGAAAAAGATTCACTTATTGAAAAAGTATTAATTGAAGGAGAAAGAGCATTTGGCGATCTTGTTGGAGAAATTTCAGGTTATATTCTTCATTATGATACTTTGATTAGCTACTTTAATGTTTGGGTTGAAGAAGGTGATGAAATTGAGCCATCTGAATTAAAGTGCATCCCAACAAATATTAGAACAGGAAAAGAAGAAAAATCAGGTAATTATATACGATACGAATACCATTGCCAATGTTTTAAGAAAGTTTACTGGGGTAATTGGGTACAAATACCTGAAAAGGAACCATTTCCTTGGTGGGTATTGGGTTTAATTTTCTGGATTTTGGTATTTTTACCATTAGTAATTCAAGGCCTCAAATTTATACTGCCTATAATTTTGTTTGGGATAGTTGTATTTTTTATTGGATTATTTATACGGTTTATTATCGTAATAAGTAGGTTGTTAATTTATATTTTTTCTTTCTCTTACTTATTGTTTTTTCTTTTTGGCATTTTTTCAGCATTCAATGCAACTAAACTTTCACCAACTCCTAAGCCCTTTTACCCAAAAGATTCAATCGTAATAAAAAAAGATCCGATTACCCATGACACTATTATAATATCTCACTACAGAAAATGGTCTGATTACAAACATAATTTATACAGCGGGGCATTAAGCGTATATGTAAATGAAATAAACTCCTCAAATTATTTTAGGAACTTTAAAATTAATAATTCTAATAATAATGATGAGTACAATCAGATTTTATCTAAACTTTATATGGATCATAATGGAAAACTACAACTATTGTATCCAATGTTTGATTCATTAAAAAAAGATAAAAACCTCAACGATATAGCATTTGCAGAAGCTATTGTATCATGTATTCAAGACATTCCTTATACCTTAATCCTCCAAGATGGCTGTAATCCAAATTTGTACAATGACCCTTTTATTAGAGACTATTTGTTAAACAACAAAGGTGATTGTTTAGGGGATATAAAATATGGGATTCTATCACCAAGTGAATTTTTAGAACAACTGAAAGGTGATTGTGATACTCGAACATTAATGCTTTTCACAATTCTTTCACATTATAAATATGATGTTGCAATATTAAGTAGTGAATTATATAGACATTCAATACTTGCAATAAATTTACCATTAAGTGGAATATATAAACAAATTAATGGAAAAAAATATGTTGTTTGGGAAACAACAACAAAAGGTTTTCCACCTGGTATTATACCTGCACAAATTTCAAATATGAGAAATTGGGAACCATCTTTATTGAATAAATAAAATTAAATTTATGATAACCGAAATTATTATTTTTTTAGCAGTAACTATTGCACTCTTTGGAGCTGTTTTCATAATAAATGCAATTATTAACCGACTTTTGAAGAAGAAATTGACGGTAAGTGAAGATTTAGAAAAATCAATTTCAATTAATATTATTAAATCATTATTATTTGTATCTGTTGCCATTCTAATTAACGAAGTAAACATTTCATTGCATAGTATTTCAAAAATTATTGAAGTTAACAATACTGGTGGTGGTTTGATGTTTCAATCACTTTCATATTTTAGTATTTTTATTTTTATAATCTTTCTCACATTTTCATTTATTTTCATTTTAGCATATATAATGTTTAGTGTTATATTTAAAGGGAAGGATATACTAATAGAGGCCGTTAACAATAATTATGGTCTTGTAATATTTTTTATTGGAATTTTCACGTCATTATTATTTACAGTAAAATCTAATATGCTTCCAATTTTTGAATACTTCATACAGTACCCAACAATATCAATACATTAAAACACCATACAATTCAGATGCTTAGTAAACTCTGCACAGGCTACTGATTTCAGAAGATGGGCTACCGAAACATTAAATGAATTTATCATCAAGGGTTTTTTCATCGATGATGAAAGATTGAAACAGGGAAAAAATCTCGAGCAGGATTTTTTCGATGAACTTTTCGAGAATTCGTGAAATTAGAGCAAGAAAAGACGATTTAATCAGCAAACCTATGACTTTTTAACAAGCCCTCCAAACAAACCCGATGCTTTAACTTCGGACTAATAATCCAAATCTTAAATGTATAAAATTATCAAAACTTGCAATTTTTACAAGTTTTGATAATAGCATCAATGCAGAAATTTTAAAAGTAAAATCATTCCTACCTAAACAGGAGTTGACAATTTCCACTTGCTTTTCTCCATTTTTTAGACTATATTTGTAAAGTTAACCTTAGTTATTTTATGAAAAGTCAAAAAATCCTGCTTTTCGGCGATGTAGCGGAGACCCTAAATATTTCCGTTCATTTTGAAAAGGGCACATTCTGGCTTACGCAGAAGGCGATAGCTACGCTTTTTGGAGTAGAACGATCTGTTGTTACAAAACATTTGAAAAATATATTTGAAACCAAGGAGCTTGAAGAAAATTCAGTGTGTGCAAAATTTGCACATACTGCAGCCGACGGCAAAAATTACAATACACAGTTCTATCGACTCGAAGCCATTCTCGCTGTTGGCTATCGCGTAAACTCGACACAGGCAACTGATTTCAGAAGTTGGGCTACCGAAACACTAAATGAATTTATCATCAAGGGTTTTATCATCGATGATGAAAGATTAAAACAGGGAAAAAATCTCTGGCAGGATTATTTCGATGAACTTTTGGAAAGAATCCGTGAAATTCGTGCGAGTGAAAGGAGGTTTTATCAGAAAATAACAGATCTTTTTTCTCTTAGCTCTGATTACGAAAAGGACAGTCAGCAAACCCGCGACTTTTTTGCAATTGTTCAAAATAAGCTACACTGGGCCATTAGTGGAAAAACGGCAGCAGAAATTATCTATGTTGAGGCGGATGCAACAAAACGCTATATGGGATTAAAAACCTGGAAAGATGCTCCGGAGGGTAAAATCATGAAATCTGATGTCATTGTTGCTAAAAACTATCTTTCACATGAGCATATTGACCAACTGAACCGATTGGTCTCAGCTTATCTTGATCTTGCAGAAAACAATGCCAAACGTGGCCTCGCCTACCAAAAGAAATCGACACTTTAGCTTCGGATAATTAATACAAATGCCTATCCCCCAATTATCAAAACTTGCAAATTCTACAAGTTTTGATAAAATAAGATTAAATTTGCGCTATGAAAAATCATATCAACAGAAATGACTACATAGCAAAATTGCTATCTTACAAAGAGAAGGAGCTAATCAAGGTCATCAGCGGACTTCGAAGATCCGGTAAAAGTACCATTTTACAGCTATTCAGAGAGCAACTGCTAAGCACAGGAGTTGAGCCTGGGCAAATCACCTTTTATAATTTTGAATTGCCCGAGAACTATTTAAACAAGACTTGGAGCGACCTGTATTTCGAGATAAAAAATAAATTGCTAAGCAATAAAACAAACTATATCTTTCTCGACGAGGTACAGAACATCCCCTTTTTTGAAAAGTTGGTAGATGGGCTTTTTGCCTCTGAAAATACAGATGTTTACATCACTGGTTCCAATGCATTTTTACTTTCAAGTGAGTTAGCAACACTATTAAGTGGCCGTTATGTAGAAATTTCTATTCTTCCTTTCTCTTTCAAAGAATATTTGATAGCACGCAAAATTGATATTAGCAATAATTATCTCAATTATGAGGCGCTTTTTTTTGATTATGTAAATGAAACTTCATTGCCCAAAGGTATAGATCTCAGAGAAGAAGGCTTTGATAGAATTTATGAATATCTGGATGCAATATATACAACAATCATCGAAAAAGACCTTATGCAAAGGCATCAGATAAATGATAAAAGAGCTTTCGGCAATCTGGTAAAATATATTGCATCCTGCATTGGCAGTGCTGTTTCACCTAGTAATATTTCAAAATCTTTAAAGCAGGATGGACAAAGTATTCATCATTCAACCGTCGAAAAATATTTGGAATATCTTCAGGAATCTTTTGTGTTTTACAAAGTGAATCGCTTCGATTTAAAGGGTAGAAATCAGCTTGCCACTCAAGAGAAATACTACATTGTAGATGTTGGTTTGTTGAATGTCCTGATGGGCAAAGACCGTATTAGAGATAGGGGGCATATTTTGGAAAACATAGTTTACCTAGAGCTTTCAAGACGGTCAAATAAGATATGGACAGGTTTCACTAGAAATTCAGAGGTTGATTTTGTCTGTAAAACCCCTGATGCTGGGGTTGAATATTATCAGGTAGCCTGGCAATTAGCTAATGAAAATACCATAGAAAGGGAATTTAAGGCATTGGAAAAAATAAATGATAATTATCCTAAATACTTATTGACAACGGATTCCTTCACGCAAAATCGCAATGGAATTATTCATTTAAATGTTTTTAAATGGTTAATTGGGGGCTAATGGTTTTTGTCAATTATCAAAACTTGCAATAATTGCAAGTTTTGATAGTTTATCTCAA
>JBIKQC010000340.1:0-5599 GCA_044349855.1 Saprospira sp. | reverse complement strand
TCTTATACCGATTGCTTTTTTTGCGATCTCTTTTACTTCCTGTAACAATAAACAGGCTAAGCCGCAAACCAACACAGCTTCAACTTCAGGCGCTGTGAAAATTGCCTATGTCGATCCTGAACAGATTATACCCAATATGCCAGAGTATCAGGCAGCAAAAACTGAGTTGGAAACTTTGAAAACAACCATGCAAAAACAGTTGGAAACAGAACAGCAAAAAGCTCAACAATACTATACTGTTATTATGAACAAAGTACAGCAGGGTATTTTGGCTCCGGCTCAGCAGAAAGCAGAAGAAGACAAACTGATGAAAATGCAGGAAGAACTTCAGCGAAAAGCCATGAAAATGGAAGAGGATATGATGGCCAAAGAACAGGAAATGACCAAGCCAATGTATGATAAATTCAATGAAGCATTGAAAGAAATTGCTAAGGCAGAAGGTTATGCTTATGTAATTGATAAAAAACTCCTGCTCTATTCAGAAGGCGGGATTGATGCTACAGAAAAACTCAAAACTAAGCTCGGCGTTAAATAATTAACCGTACATGAATATATTCAATAAAATTAAACAATTATTATATGAAAAACATGATTAAATTCTTTTCACTTGTAATCATTCTTACTGTAATTTCAATTACTTCTGCCTCTGCTCAGGGACAAAAAATCGCTTATATCGATCCTGAACAAATTATTCCAAATATGCCGGAATATAAGGCTGCGAAATCTGAATTGGAACAGTATAAAAATATCCTTCAAAAACAAATTGAAGGAGAACAGGCTAAAATGCAGCAGTACTACACAGATGTGATGACTAAAGTTCAACAGGGTGTTTTGGCACCTGCACAGCAAAAAGCAGAAGAAGAAAAACTGATGAAAATGCAGGAAGAACTTCAGCGCAAAGGCGCGAAAATGGAAGAAGATATGGCTACCAAAGAGCAGGATCTTACAAAACCAATGTATGATAAGTTCAATGATGCTCTGAAAGCTGTTGCTAAAGCCAATGGCTATGCTTATATCTTCGATAAAAAATTACTGCTTTATTCTGATGGTGGTGATGATGCAACTGCAAAATTGAAAGCTCAATTGGGCGTGCAATAAATTTGTTGACTGTTTAATTTTAATATTATGAAATTTCTATCTCGAATCATATTTGCTGTATTACTTTTCAATGCAGTAGCAGCATCTGCACAGTCTACAATCGCACACGTAGAGTCCGATTCCATTATTCCAAAAATGGCTACCTACCTGTATGCCATGTCAGAACTTCAGGCCTATACAGCTAATCTTCAAAAACAATTCGAAGGTAAAGAGGCGGAATTGGAAGCTTACTATATGGATGTTATGGATAAAAAGAAAAAGGGCTTACTCGCCCCTAAAGAAGAAAAAGATGCTGAAGCCAAATTGCAGGAAATGCAGGCAAAACTTCAGCAATTTGCCCAATCAATGGAAGGCCAGCTTATGGAAAAAGAACGTGGACTGATGACTTCAGTTTATGATGAGTATAATGTTGCAATTAAGGAAGTTTGTAAGCAAAGTGGTTATGCTTATATCCTCGATAAAAAACTTATTCTTTACTCTGACGGTGGGATAGATGTCACCAGTAAGGTTAAGGCACTTGTTAAAACCAACTAACATGTTAGGATCCCAATGTCATCAGATATTGGGATTTTTTCTTATTTTTCTTTCGTTAATATCTTTACTTTTTCATAAAGCAACTACAGTCAATAATCTAATACCTTTTAAGTTTATGAAATATCAGCTTTTAATATTCAGTATCTTACTTTTGGCTTTTTCTTCCTGTAAACCCAAACAGATTGTTGTAGAAAACAATACAGATCGTATCAACCGTTACTTTCCGGAAATTTTGGGTGATCTGGTTTTTAATCTGCCCTTCGAAGAAGTGCTTAAAAAAAGACCTAAACTGGCTCCTGTAAACTATGTCAATGATGCTTTTAATTTTCGTAAGGAATATGTGGAAGAAATAAATGAGGCAGGCATCAGAAAAATTGTTTATTATTTTGATGCAGAAGGCGAGAAGCCCTTCTACGAGGCCATTTTTTACTATGAAAACGAAACTAAACTTAATAGCGAATCTATCCGCCTGCTTGGTCAGCCTAATTACGAAAATAATACTGAATGGATTCTCGATTCAAGACAGGATTATAAAATCCATGCCTGGAAATTTGAGAACAAATTGGTTGTTGCTGCTCAATTGAAAGGTACCGAATGGGGCGAATAAGTCATAAAAAAGATAGCCCCTGATTCCTTTAAATTGTCACATAAAAAAAAGGTATTCCGAAATAAATCGGAATACCTTTTTAGTTAATATTAACAGGATATTAGTCCTGACGTTTTTCAAATTTGATTTGTGCGCGTTCAGCTTCAGATCTCTCCATGCCGATTTTATCAGCAAAGGTATAAATCTCTTCGCGTGTCATTTTGCCGCTAGCTTCAATAGCAGACTCAATGGTATAATCCTGAGCCAATTTGAGCAGTTCATCACGTTTTTTGTCGATGATATTCATGTTGGCAGCAACTTCATACAATTTAGCTTTTTCCTTTTCATCAAAGCTTTTGTCAGAGAAAGTAACAGCACAGGCAATCATGAAAACATTTTCTTTAGCTTCTTTTGAAACCTCTTCCAATTCTACTTTCGAAAGGGTAGCGGCACGCATAAGTTCAGCAAAAGTTCCTGTATCTTCATCTAGAAATTCAGAGAAGAATGCCTTTTCTTCCGGAGAAATCTGACCATCAGCTTTTGCCAATTCAAGCAGCAGTCGAGCCAAAGTTTTCTTATCATAAGGAACAGTAAGAGGATTTGATTTGAGTCTTTTTTCGAATTCGGAAAGACGGCGCGCAATCTTCCATGCCTTTACTTCCTGATCAAAATAGAAATTGAAGCTGATGCGTTCAAATGCTTCCACAACTGCATCCTGTTTATCAGCTGCTGAATAGTTTGCACCTGAGGTTTGGTTGCGGACAACTTCATTACCTACCATTGCTGCAGTATTGCCGGCGATACCACCACCAACTGCTGAACGGATAACACGCATGAGTGTTGAACGCATACGGCTAATAAGGTTCAGTTTTACCATTCCCTTGATTTTATTTGAAGTGTCTTTGCTATCAATTCTTACAGAATATTTAGATTCAAAAACTTCTCCTTCAACTTTGAACTTACAGTGCATTGTACTGCCGTCCAGTTTTTCTTCAAGAATAATGGGTTTAATTAGGTCATAGGTTATTTCGAATTCGTTTTCCATGACGATTAGGGATTTTTTAGAGTTTTTTAAAATTGTTTAATATGCAATAGTAAGAAAAAAAATTGGTATCTGCAATAAAAGCAATTGAAAAAGATATTTGAGGAGTGTTTTCAATATTCTCTTTTCAATATAAAAAGCAACGTAGTCCAAAAGGTCTGCGTTGCTTTTTTTGTAATTATAACGATAAATATTAACGTTTATTTGCTGATACTTACCTTGCGTGTTTGAATTTCACCATTGTTGCTGCGGAGTACAACCAGGTACATTCCGCCTGCCTGTTCACTGATTTCAACAGGAATGCGAACCTGCGTCTGCTGAGATACATTCCATTCAAGAAGAGTACGTCCCAAAACATCGACCAATTGAATGGTCAGGTCCTGTGCAGCAGAAAGGTCAACCTGAATTTGGAACTGTCCGTTGCTTGGATTTGGTACTACAAGGAAGTTTTGAACAGATTCGATGTCCTCAATTCCCACAACAATCAAAGTTGCTGTTTCAGTAGTAATACAACCGTTTGAATCTGTCACTGTCACTGTATAGGTACCTGCGCCCAAACTTAAGAGATCCTGAGTTGTCGCGCCATTGCTCCAATTGTAACTGTAAGGAGCAGTTCCGCCGGTTAGAGAAATATCAATAGTACCATCATTAGCAGTTGTTGGATTACCGACAATCGAAGTAGCACCAAGCAATCCAGGTTCTACGACAGAAGCAGAAGTAGAAATTGTACAGCCAGAAGCATCTGTTGCTGTTACAAGATATGTCCCGCTACTGAGATTGATCAGATTTTGTGACGTTGCCCCATTGTTCCACAAATAGCTGTAAGGGGTAGTTCCTCCGCTAATAGTAACTGAAGCATTTCCGCTTGCAGCAGTACAAGCAGTATAACTGCTGCTGGCACTTGCACTCAATGTTGCCGGCTGACCGATAGTAATTGTTTGAACATTAGTACAACCGGAATTGTCTGTAATTGTTACAGTATAATTTCCTGAGCATAAATTATTGCGGACTGCAGCTGTACTGCCTGCATCACTCCAGTTATAGCTGTATGGAGACGTTCCACTGGTAGGTGTTACAGTAGCAGAGCCATTGCAGGCAGCAAAACAACTTACGTTTACACTTGTAGCAGTTGCAGAAATTGAACAGGAAGTACAAAGATTTGAAACAGTTACTGAAACAGAACTGATACAGCCATTGAAATCTGTAACAGTAGTTGAATAAGTGCCTGCAGCAAGACCAGAAAGAGCAATGCCAGTTGCACCATTGCTCCAGTTTACAGTGTAGGGAGCAGTACCTCCATTGATATTGGTGTTTGCGGTTCCGTCATTACCTGCACAGGAAACACCTGTTGAAGATGCAGACGCACTCAGAACAGTCGGCTGTGTAATAGTGAATGATTGAGACGCAATACAATTGTTTGCATCTGTTATTGTTACAGTATATGTTCCTGCACTCAATCCGGCTATGTCTTCACTGCTAACTCCGGCTCCCCAGCTAAAACTGTATCCTGAAGTTCCTCCATTGACAGTTATGTTAATAGCGCCATTTGCAGCACCATTGCAGGAAACATTGCTGCTTATTCCTACGGCAGTAATAAGTGTAGGTTGTGTAATGTTAATTGTTCCGATAGACGTAATACATGAGATTGCATCGCTAACAGTAACACTGTACGTTCCTGCTACAAGTCCGCTAAGGTCTTCTGTAGTTCTTGAATTGCTCCACAGATAGGTATATGGGCCTGTACCACCAACCACATTTATATCTACAGAACCATTTGAGCCTCCATTGCAAAGAATATTGCTAGTATTGACGATACTTGCTGATGGAGTTCCTATTGAAGTTATAGTATTTGGTCCGTTTGTTATTGTACAACCACCTGCATCAGTTATAGTTACGGTGTATGAACCGGCGCCCAAGCCATTTAAGTCTTGAGTTACAGCGCTATTACTCCAAAGGTAAATGTAACTGCCGTTGTTTCCGCCACTAACAGTTAGATTAATACTGCCTGCAACTGAACAAGTAGCATTTGTAACTGAGGAGCTGCTGTTTAATGCAGAAGCCGGTTGTGTAATAGTCGTATTTCTAGAAACAGAACAACCGTTTGCATCTGTAACAGTTACAATGTATGACCCAGCTGGAATACCAGTGTTGTTCTGAGTAGTGCGACCGTTAGACCATAAGAATGTATAAGGACCAGTACCGGTACCGCCTGTAGTGAGGGAGATGCTTCCTGTTGATGCGCCAAAGCAGGCTGCATTAACAGGACTACTCAAAGTTGGATTCAATGCAGAGGAGGGTTGTGTAATTGTTACAGTTCGGGTAGTTGAACAACTATTGGC
>JBIKQC010000253.1:0-7126 GCA_044349855.1 Saprospira sp. | reverse complement strand
TCTTGAGCAGTAAGGTTATCCCCTACTTTGCCTCCGATGGTACCTCTGGTTCCGGATATTGATTTAAGTAATGCCAATGTTTATGTGCTTAAAGTGTATGGTTAAATTTTGCCAAAATTAGTTTATTTTTGTTACACTTGAAAGATATTTATAGTGTAATTCATGATATTTTAGACAAATTTACATATTTTTAATTCCTTGAAACAGCAAAGTACATTCTTTTTTATACAACCGACTTCAGCAGTGATGAAAAAAAGCATAGTAGTCAACTATATAACGTTCATTTTTCTAGTTTTAGCGCTCTACGCCTGCAAAAGGGAGGTCTATGATTTTCCTGATATTGAAACTGCTTATTATCCTTTAGACAGTGGAAAATATATTATTTATGAAGTAGATTACGTACTTTATAATGATTTTGAAAGCAGGGTTGACACTTTTCATTATTTCCTGAAGGAACAGGTAGGAAAAACGGAGACAGATAATCTGGGAAATCTATATTATCGTATTGATAGATATGTGAAAGCTGATTCTTTGGGTGCCGAATGGCAGTTCCAACAAGTTTGGGCTGCACAGGTACATGATAACAAGGCTTTCAGAATTGAAAACAATCAAAGATTTATTGCTATTGCATTTCCCCTCAGTCCAAATAAGGATTGGGATGGGTTGGTTTATATTAGAAAAGATACAACTATTTCCATTCCAGGTGGCACTATCGACATTTATAAAGATTGGGGCAATTTCAAAATTCAGACTTTTGATCAACCGGAAACAATTGACGGCATCGATTATGATTCAGTGCTGACTGTAAAAAGAGTTGATAAAATCAATAACATTGAAAGAAGATACTCTTTGGAAAAATATGCAAAAAACATTGGTCTTGTCTTTAAGCAGGATTCCATACTCGATACACAATGCGGCGGAAATATTGCTAGCTGTATTAATAAGCCTTGGGGACAAAAAGCCGAAAAGGGCTTTATTTTAAACATGAAATTGATAGAAACTAATCGTTAGACTATTAATGTTATTATTTCAACTGATTTTTTCTGTCTTAAACAATTAAAAAATGAAATATATCTTTTCTGTATCTTTTATTTTAATATCTTTTTCTATTGTTGCTCAGAATGTTAAACATGACATTTTTATGGTCAGTCTGACTGACAAAAACAATAATCCCTTCAGTGTCTTTCATCCTCAGGAATATCTGTCAATGAGGGCTTTGGAGAGAAGAGAAATGCAGCAGATTTCCATCGATGAAAGAGACCTTCCTGTAAATCCTGATTATGTTGCTAAAATTGAAGCGCTCGGAGGGGTCATCGTATTAAAATCAAAATGGTTAAATGCCGTTTCTGTTTATATTCCTGACAGTATCAAGAAATCAAAAATTGATAATCTTCCCTTCGTTATGGATGTAATGCCGCTCGGTTTTAGAAAAGAACCTAAAGATTATAAAATCTTAGAGCATTTTCCTTACGAAAAATACAATGAACAGGACAACTATTACGGTCTAACATTGAATCAGGTTGCCATGCTGAGCGGACATGTGCTACATGGCATGGGCTTCGCCGGAGAAGGAAAAAGAGTTGCTATTTTCGATGGCGGTTTTACCAGTGTCTACCGTATGCCGGCTTTCGATTCACTTTATGCCAATAACCGTATTTTGGGCACCAGAGATTTTGTTGAAGGTGATGAATTTGTTTATGAAGCCAGCAGTCATGGCACTAATGTTCTTTCCTGTATGGCTGCCAACCTACCCTATTTGGTTATGGGGACAGCACCCTCAGCTTCCTACTACCTTTTCAAAACAGAAGATGTGGGTTCAGAATTCAAAATTGAAGAATTTAACTGGCTGGTAGCTGCAGAACATGCCGACAGCCTTGGGGTTGACGTCATAAACTCTTCATTGGGTTATACAACTTTCAATGATGCCGATATGAACTACAAATATGAAGATCTAAACGGACGAACCGGAATTTGTACCCGTGGTGCTGATATCGCCGTAGAAAAAGGGATGTTAGTTGTGAATAGCGCCGGAAATGAAGGCGATGGCTCCTGGAAATATATCGGAACTCCTGCTGACGGAGTTAATGTAATCTCTGTCGGTGCAGTACGTGCCAATGGTTCCCGTGCAAGTTTCAGTTCCTTTGGACCTACTCCTGACGGACGTATCAAACCAAATGTTTCTGCACAGGGAAACAGAGCTTCAGTGGCAGGTATGAAAGGTTATGCAGTAACTCAGACCGACGGCACTTCCTTTTCCTCTCCTATTATGGCAGGAATGGTTACTACACTCTGGTCTGCATTTCCGGAACGCAGCAATTGGGATATTAAAGATGCTATTGAAGCCGCCGGAAACCAAACGATGCAGCCGGACAGCTCATTGGGTTACGGCATTCCCGACTTTTTCAGCGCTTATCTCTCCCTTATGGATGCTGGAATTGCTATTACATCTAAAGGTCAGATGTATTCAACTCGTACACTAATTATGGATGAATTGAAATTGATGGTGGAAACTGATAAAGTCTGTTCTATCAAATACACTCTTTATAACAAACTAGATGTTCTACTTTACCAAAACATGGTCAGTTCCGGTCCTTACGAAGTAAGATTATTGGATCTACCGTTACTAAAAGATTTGGCACCTGATGTCTATTATATTAAAATTGAAGTTGGCGATCAGTGTCATTATTCTGAAATCATAAAAGGATAATTTTCGGAATCAGTTAAACATTGTCATTAAATAATTTAAAATCAATATTCCTTGCGCTTAATATTAGGATTTCTGTCATTCACCCTATTCCTATTTTCCTGTCAGACAAATCAGCATAAAATGATAAATGGCCAACTGAAATCGGGTAGTTGGAGGGCAATGCTGCAACTGGACGAAAAAAATGTACTTCCCTTTAATTTTGAGGTAAACGATAGTGGAGAAATCCTTATTGTTAATGCTGATGAACGAATTAGGGTAAAAGATATTGTCTATGGCGATTCAGGAGAAGTAATTATCAATTTTCCGGTATTTTCAACCTATGTCAAAGCAAATTTGCGAGATAATATCCTTAGCGGTTTTTGGATAAATCCCGAAAAAAAGGATTATAAAATTCCGTTCACAGCACAATTTGGACGAAACGAGCGTTTTGCTGCCGCCGAATCAGCAGCTGTTTTTAATGCCGAGGGCAGATGGGAAGTGACTTTCAGTCAGGGAACAGCTGGTGAATACAAGGCAATCGGTATCTTTAAACAATTTGGACATAAAATCACAGGCACTTTTCTGACAGAAACCGGAGACTATCGCTATTTGGAAGGACAGGTGGAAGAAGGTCATCTTAAACTTTCCTGCTTTGATGGGGCTCATGCATTTTTGTTTACAGGATATGGCAAAGGATCGAGAATAGAGAATGGTCTATTTTATTCCGGAAATCATTGGAAAGAACCTTGGGTTGCAATAAGAAATGACAGTTTTACTCTGGCTGACCCTGACACGCTCACCTATTTGAAAGAAGGTTACGAGCGTTTAGATTTCAGTTTTTTAGATGAAAATGGAGACAGTATATCTCTTTCTGATTCTCAATTCAAAAACAAAGTTGTTATTGTACAGATTATGGGCAGCTGGTGCCCTAATTGCATGGATGAATCTGCTTTTTTGGTGGATTTATATAAAAAATACCATTCAAAAGGTCTTGAAATTATTGCTGTAGATTATGAAATCAGAAATGATTTTGAAGTTTTCAAACGCAATGTTGCCCGAATGAAAAAAGACCTGGGCATTATTTATCCCATTGTTTTTGGGGGTCCTTCCAAAAAATCGGAATCGGCAAAAACACTGCCTATGCTCAACCATATACTTTCCTACCCAACAACAATTTTTATAGACAAAAAAGGAAAAATCAAAAAAATACAAACCGGTTTTAATGGCCCCGGCACCGGATCGCTTTACAATGATTACAAAAAAAATACAACTGAATTAATTGAAAGTCTGTTAAAAAAATAACTTTAAGAAATATGAAATCCATACTTTTTACAATTGCAGCCTTTTCAATTCTGCAGTCATTTGTCATAGCACAAACTGAAATTCCTCGATTAATCAGTTACGAATTGGTAAAATCTTACAGCAAAGCCGATCTAATCAAAAAATGGAAAGAAGCCGGTATTCCTCAAAGTATTGCACCAATAAAATATGAAGTTGATGTTTATGAGGTTATTTACAATACCTGCTGGCATGACAGCAGTTGCGTAAAGGCATCGGGACTTTATTTTGTACCAAGAGACGCAAAAGATGCACCTCTGCTGGTTTATCATCACGGTACTCAGATTGAAAAATTCCGTGGTGTGGAATTAGGCGGAGAACAGGCTATTTGTATGGGTTTTGCCACAGATGGCTACGCTGTTGCCTATACTGATTATGTAGGATTGGGAAAAGGTGATAAATTTCATCTATATCATCATGTCAATACTGAAGCTTATGCCTCTATGGATATGGTGCGTGCAGCGCGTATTATCAACAAGGAAAAAAACATTGTTCTGGGGAAACAGCTTTTTGCTTCCGGATATTCTCAGGGCGGACATGCTACTATGGCTTTTCAGAAAGTGGTAGAAGCAGATCCTGAGCTTCACAAGGAATTTCCGATAACAGCTTCAGTGCCGATGTCGGGAGCTTATGATCTGACCGGTGTGCAGGAAAGTAATATGTTTACCACTTATTCTCATCCGGGATATCTGCCCTATCTGATGGTTAGTTATCAGGAAGTTTATAAACTCTATGATGATCTCAAAACAACATTTATTGCTCCTTACGACTCAACAGTGCTTTCCCTTTTTAATGGAGAGCATTCAATGGGCGAAGTAAACAGGGCGATGCCAAAAATCCCGAAAGATGCTATAAAAACTGAAATTATTGAGGCTTATCTTAAAAACGAAGACTATCCATTTAAGGTAGCACTGAAAGAAAACAGTACACATGCCTGGGTTCCAAAATCTCCTATGATGCTTTGCTATTGTGAGGGTGACGAGCAGGTAAATTATAAGAATTCTGTAGTGGCTTATAAGTCTATGAAAAAATTGGGCGCTAAGCATTTGAGATTAAACAGAATCGATAAAAATATGAGTCACGGCACCTGTGCGCTGTACACTACACTTTATGCCAAAATGTATTTTGACAGCTTTTTGAAAGGCAGCAAATATGGCAGAAAGGGCCCGTTATTTAAAAGAACACTTTTGGCAATAGGTAAAAATCAAACAAAAAAACAAGTACGTAAGAAGAAAAAGCAAAAGCAAAAAGCAAAAGCAAAAAAATAACTAACTCCCTCCCTGAGGGTATGCCATCTCTTAAAAAAGAAGGAAGCACAATGGAGAATTATCACTTGGTAATTAGGATGAATTGGCAAAGCCAAAACTCCGCAGGAGTTTGAAAAGCCTTTTTTTGAAGAGAGGGATTGGGGTGATTCAGATAAAAATGCGAACTTCTGGTATCTGTATTAACTACATGTATCTTCGATTCTACTTTCTACTCTATACCTTCTACCTTCTACCCACTCTATATCATCTTCAAAAAAGTTCCCATTAACCAAGCAGCATCGGCTTCAATAAGTTTTTCCAGCAACACATCAGCCTTTTTTGAAAAAAGTTCTATTTCTTGTATCATTCTGATAAATTGTTCTTTTTCGTTTCCCTCTTCCTCTACGCGCTGTACTTCGCCCAACACCTGAAGTGCCGGTTCAAGTTCTATTCTTTTACGGTTTGCGATAATTTGTCGTATTACCGTCCAAATATCTTTTTCAGCCAGAAAATATTCTCTTCGTTCACCAATTTTTTGTTCCTTGTAGACAAGTCCCCAATCTATAAGAGCTCTGATGTTCATATTAGCATTGCCCCGAGATATATTCAATTGTCCCATAATATCGTCTGCACTTATTGGCACTGATGATACCAATAACAATGCATGTGCCTGTGCCATAGTTTTGTTAATACCCCAATTTGTGCCAAATGTTCCCCAAGCTAGTACAAATTTTTCTTTGGCTTCTTCTAATTTCATATATTTATATTGTTAGTGCAAAAATATGCAGTGATTGGTTATTGATAAATCTTGAGTTTAGCAAAAACAAGTTTAAATAGATATTAATCAATGATTCATATTAAAAAATCTTTGTTTTAACTTAGTTCAGTCATTAGAATTCATGATGAACCACGGGCGATGAACCACGGACAAGGCGAAGCAAAAATAATTGCTCACAAAGTTTATGGAGATTAAGAACCGAAAGCCCGCAAAGCGAACCGTGTTGGTCCCAGACGAGAGAGCGCTATAAATAGTTATACCAATCTTAAAGCCCCCCAAATTAGTATGTGCTTATTTTTGAGCCCATTAAAGCTTGAAACCCGAAGGGTTCCGATAGAATTTTATATGTTGACAAAGCAGAAAAAGTACCTGAACCGGGATCTTTTGCTACTCTTAATAATAAGGACGTCAGGATAAAAAACAACTCACTGAAAAGTATTATTATTGACATTTGCTCAATATCAATGTTCCTTAAACAACCCAAAAGGCAGATTGTTTTTTTTACATTCTTTATAAACAGCGACAGTTTCATTAACAGTCTCTTCCAAAGTTCTGAAAGGAAAATCAATCGCTTTTTGCAATTTTACGTTATCGTACTGAAAAAAGGTTTGCAGCCCTCTTGCCAATTCCTTTGTAACAAGAGGCTCTACGCCCAAAAGAACAGATTTTATTTTATCAGCTCTCCACATCAGTTCTACAGCCCAGGTTGGTGCTTTTATAAATGGTGCCTTTTGTCCCAATGCTTTTGACATCATTGTAAAAGCATTTTTGAATAAATGATTTTCCGAATTAACGATATAGCGTTGTCCTGAAATGTCAGATTCCATTAAAGCAATTGCTACAGCTGCTACATCTCGAACATCTACGAAACCGTTGCCGCCCTGCGGATAAAACATGAGGCCTTTTTCGGCCTGTGCAAACATTTTTCCTGTTCCTGAATGCCAATATCCTGCACCCATAATGAGTGTGGGATTTATGATGACAGCCTGCAATCCTTCCTGTATGCCTCTCCAAACCTCACATTCGGCTTTGAATTTACTGATTGCATAATCTGAATTCAGTTTACTGTTTTCCCAT
>JBIKQC010000252.1:0-7175 GCA_044349855.1 Saprospira sp. | reverse complement strand
GCACATTCAGCAATACAGTGAACAAAGTTTAACTGCAGTTTTTTCTGCGTATTTTGATACTGTAAAGGTCTTTAAAGAAATACACAAAACTCCGTCAGGTATAGAGCAGAGCTATGTTTTTGCGGTATTGAGGAGAAAATAAAGTTTTAAATCCCACTTTAATTAACTGAAACATGATTGAAACAGTATATTTTACAAAAACAGAAGCTGAAAACATTGAACATTATCGGGTGATGCTTCTGGCAGGAAAAAATTTGCTTGTCGCTGAAGGTATCGGAAGAGCTGGCGCTGAAACTGAAAGGAATTTTTATGGCGCTGAAAATGAAGTATTTAACATGCTTTTGCAAAAAATAAATGAAAGCAAAAAGCGACAATAAAGCCCATGCCCATTAGCGTTCGGCTTTTTGCTCAGGTGTGAAAAATTATTATTAAACTGCTTTTTCTTAGCGCATTTCGTTCGTGTTTCTTAAATAAAACTTTGTGATTTTTATCAAGTTCAGTGCTAGCCGATAGTTTGGTGCCTCAAAATCGCCAACTTCTTAAAGCCACAAAATACTCTACACAATTAAGACCAAACAAAATGAAAAATATTTTATTAATTAGTTTCCTCCTGACGCTTTGTATTTGCTCAGGTTTTGCTCAATGTGCAGCAAATGAGGCCAAAGTTAAAGTCAATATTTCCACCGATAATTGGGGTGAAGAAACCTACTGGACACTGTCCGATCTAATGGGTACTGTTATACTTCAAGGGGGACAGGGCGGAGTTTATTTAGGCAACACAACCTATACTGACAGTATCTGCGTTCCATCGAACTCTTGTTTATTTTTCGAAATTTATGATACTTGGGGAGATGGAATTTTTGCACCTGACGGTTGTGAACTTTATCTAGATGGAGTACTCGTCTACAGCGGATCCAATAATATTGGATCATATGCCTCGACCATTGTAAATTGTTCAAACTCCTGCGGTCTGGTTCTTAATGCGTTAAATGATTTTCAAGCTCACATCAATGCAAGTATCACACTCAACGCTAATGACCTGACACTGATCAAAAATATTTTCACACTCTTCCCAGAATGCCTGGCCAACAGTGAGTCTAATATATTACTTTCAAAAAGCGTAGTCCAAGATTATGATAATATAATCGGACCTCTTTTTACTACCCCCAACACACAAAATGGTTTTTCTAAGGACCCTGCAATTGCACCGGGCATGGAACTGGAACGGGCAATGATAGCCCTTCAGCAAGGAATTTTCGATTATATATTCACTTCGGATGTTTATGAAGATTATCCTCAACATATAAATAGATGGAAGTACGACGCTTGCTATACTTTTCCCGGGTATGTTGCCCCAGTAGCAGATTCATCTATAAGCAGATCGATACTAATTCGGGCTAATTTTGAAGACCCAGAGGGAATGAACCCTTATTACGATATTAATTTTGAAAGGATGGAACACGCACTTCGTCCTACGGGCTTGTATTTAGCTCCTGGAACTGTAGCCAGCATTACCGTACCCGATAGCTTAGTTGGCAGCGGTTATTGGGTGAGAGTGGGTTCACATGATTGGGATTTGACCGATCGCCCTGAGTTTAGACGATTTGACAGGATATCTAGAAAATTCTCTATCGATTCAACAACTATTAAAGTATTCAATCCCCTTGGAGGGGCAATTTCCATCCTTGTCCCTTACGGTGCCAACGATGGCATTATTTCAGTTAGTGTGAACAATGGTGTAGAAGCCCCCTTCTTTTCATTAAAATCATTTAACGAAACAACTAATTTTAACGCAGAACTAAGCAAACCTGGACCTTGGGCTGTTTTTGAAACAGATAATGTGATGTTTACTATTCCTAAGCATTCTATTGTGCCTGGTCAATATGACCTCAGACAAGCGATGCTGGACTGGGAGACAGCTTTAAGGGGTATGAATTCTATTTTAGCCAGACAAATCATTCCAGACAAACACAATATGTATATGATTGCGGATGTAGATATTCGGGTTGGCGTTTATTCAATCGGTTATCCAATGTCGAACACGCCGCTCGACTATAGCAATGTACCTGGACCCGCCTACTTTATTAATGGCCCTGGCCCTGATGATGAGACCAACTTTCATGAAATGGGACACGCATTGGCGATTTCCCAATTTGCGGGAGAAGAGGAGGCTTTAGTCAATTTCCCATACATCATGGCCATGAATAATGGCCTGGGAGAAGACTTGAACGTAGCCGTAAATTACAGCTTCGTTCCAAATACCTATAACATAGATAAAACTGCCACCCATCGAATGGTTTCTAATACATTTGGTTCTGACAGAGATATTTCAAATACGACAACAGATGAAGTAAGGTACCAACATAGAGGCTATGGTCACTACTTCGAAATAGTCAATATACTGGGATGGTGTCCACTCAGAAATTTCTGGAAACAGGAATCAATTGATTTTGAAAATGGCATCAACCATGGCATCAATAACCAAGTTAATGACGACAGAATCCTGAGGATGTCTGTTGCCGCGCAAGCAGATTTGCGCCCATTATTGCATGTTTTTGGAATTCTTCCGCAAGATGCAGTTGCCCTACAAGACACCTTGACTCAATCAGGGGTTATACCTTCTCTCGCTGTATATAATAGGCTCCAAGATTATTTCAACCTAATTCCTGACGATAACGCGGCATTTGTCAATTACGCCCTGTCTATATATCCAGATCTCTACGTGGAAGGTCCAACAGCCGACCCTGATTATGGTGTTGGATGGCATTACTTGAAATCATTAAATTACGATGCCGTTGAAGCACAAAATCTGACTAATATTCTACAATCTATTGTAGATCTCTACTATCCAAATGGTCAACCTACTGGCAGTATTAATCCAGATCTTTGCTGCTTGCTAGATACCATGCGTATCAATATGGTTAATGAAGAGCTTGTAGTAATAGGGGGTGTGCAACCTTATGATATTTCAATTGATACAACTGGAAATATTATGATGGTCACAGTAGTAGATTTCGATGGGTGTGAATCTACCAATCAATTTGTCTTAAGTAGTTTAAATGAGGAAGTCCCAGATGAAATAAAAATATATCCAAATCCTTCTTCGACAGAAATCTATATTGACTTGACAAAAAGTAATAATCAAATGGAGCACCTGCGAATCATTTCAGTTAATGGTCAAGTACTAATTCAATCTCAAAAAGCTGATTTTATAAATATATCTACACTAAGTGAAGGCATGTATATACTGCAAATCGAATTGGCTGGGGGGAAACAAATAATTAAAAAAGTCTCGGTTTTGAGGTAGAAAATACCAGATAGTAATTGGATTTCAATAAGGAAGCACTTGAAAGCTGGGCCTCCTCAAAAGGTTTAAAATTGAGCGATGATTTAAACAAGACGGACCGCTGATATGCAGCGGACTGCACATTCAGCAATACAGTGAACAAAGTTTAACTGCAGTTTTTTCTGCGTATTTTGATACTGTAAAGGTCTTTAAAGAAATACACAAAACTCCGTCAGGTATAGAGCAGAGCTATGTTTTTGCGGTGTTGAGGAGAAAATAAAGTATTAATTTTTCACATTTGATTAGCTGAATTTATTCAGCTTCAACCTTATTTTGTTTTCTATTGTAATTCTTGGAACTCTTGTGAACTTTTGTCACAGCAGAGAAGCCATGAGGGTTCAATTGAAGATAGGCTTCTCTTGCCCCACTTCCCATAGAATCTACAAGTACTTTATTTTTTGTTTTCTTTTTCATGACAATAAATAACTGGAAATAGTGAATTGGTTTTAGTTCTTTGTAAGTATTTGTACTCGATTCGTATTAACGTGTCATAGGTATAACTTGGTTCCGGAGACCTATTATATTTTCTTTTTTTATAAAAATGCCCCCAAATAGTGTCTAACTTTTTGGGGGCAGTGTAATACTCGAACAATCTTTTATTATTGGCAGTTATTGTCTTCAGACTTTAGCGTAATAATTTTAGATTCGGAATACAATTATCATATTTAATTCGACTTACAGCACTCCGGTAAACCCTCATGAACTGCCTCATTTCTTTTCATGTCATCTGCATTATACCCTAATTCGGTTATCGCTTTTCGAAGTACATCCGGATTGGTTTTCTTGGCATCATAATGAATATTTACAATCTTTGTTTTCATGTCAAGGGAGGCATGATAAACGCCATCCACTTTTTCCAATCCTTCGTCAATCGTTGTTTTGCACATTCCGCATTGTGCCGAGGTTCTGATATTTATTTCAGCAGCATCTTTCGGATGCTCATGTTTCTCTTCAACAACAAGACCTGCTTTGTTTTTACCTTTGAAAGTATAACGTACGCCGGCATAGCCCATAACACCCATAATAGGTGCAAAAACTGCTGTGGCATCAAATGGACGGGCATTTGCATTGCTTCCGAAAGGATTGTCAGCGCCCAAAATCGGTGCTTTTTGAGTGTAATTGCCCAAATTTTCTCCACCGATATAGGCTTCAAAACCGTTTTTGAAATATTTGGTCACCTGTGCATTGAAAAGTACAAAGGCAGGAGCCATTGCTTTCTGACGGTAATCGGGCAAATCAGAGGTATTGCCGCTCAATAGCGGTAGGCGCTGCGGTCCTGTGAACTGCGCATTGGCATTGAATTGCCAACCCTTGTTTGGTGTGACATAATGCAGCGTAACCAATCCGCGGTGCTGTGGTGAAAAAGTTTGCCAACGGATAGTATCGTTCATTGTGGAACGGACATCGTTAAATTTATAAGCCAATCTGAGTTCAAACCCTTTTGTCAAATCCTGTGTCCAGGTTACCAAAAATGAATTGGCAAAGGACTTGCCATCCAGATTGTAAAAATGCAGTTCATCGGTAGCAATATCAACATCGCTGATCAGCTGATTTTCGAAATCGGTGCGATAGGCATCAATATTCAGACTGCCGTCACGGGCGCCCAACTGAAAGTTGTAGGACATGTTTATGCCATAATTCCAGGCAATTTCAGGCTGTAAATTTTCATCCACAATAAAACTGCGTGAACCGGGCATGTAGCGGATGTTTTCAATCAACAAATTGGCCATTCTCATACCGCGTCCGCCGGAAGCTCTGATGACAAAATTGTCATTGATATTGTATTTGATATTAGCGCGGGGAGAAGGAATGATTCTCTGAAAAGTTCCTGTCTGTAACCAATCTCCTCTCATGCCGAAGATTAGGCCGAAAGATCTACCTTTGTCTTTATTGATAACATGGTTAAAATCATATTCGCCGAAAAGGCTGCTCATCTGTTCCAATCGGCCAAGATTCAGCCCGGTAAAACTTTCGTCAAAATTGTCCCACTGATAGTTTACTCCGGCATTGAAATTATGTTCTTTATTGGCACTGAGCGGAGTTTGGAAAATAAGATTTGCATAAAAACTTTTTTGAAGTGCATCATAAATGTTGTCGCCAAAATTGCTTTTCTGATCATGGACTGTTACTCCCCAGACCAAGGCAAAACTCTGCAGCGGATTGTCAAATCCCATATAGCCAGCTTTACCGAATACTTCCAAACGCTTGGTATTGTTCTCTATCTGATAGAGGCGCGTCGGCATAAGTGGCAAATGATTCTCATAAAGTTTTGCGGTCTGACCGCCAAAACGATTATCCATCAGTCCCTGAACATTGAATTCAAGGTGCAGGTCATCGGCCGTGTGGACGAGGCGCCATAAGCCATTGATCTGTTTTTTCTTTGGAACATCAAGAAAATAGTCATGATTGTGGTCAATATCCCCCTGATAATAATTGCCATGGAGCAGCAAGCCTGTTGCCCATTTGTCGTTGAATTTGTGCGCCAGATTGGTATTCAATTCAAAACGACCGATATTTCCGGCATAAAGATTAATATAAAACGGATCAGCCTTCTGCGGTTTGATGAGTTCGGTGTTGATCTGACCCGTGATGCCCTGAATGCCATTTCGGACAGTGCTAGCGCCTTTTGAAACCTGAATACTTTCAATCCAGGAACCGGGAATATATTCCAAACCGTATGCACGGCCCAATCGATTGAGTGTTGGCCTGTTTTCAATCATCATTTGTGTGTAGATTCCGCGAAGTCCCAGCATTTCTATTTCCCGGGCACCCGTGACGGCGTCACTGTGGCTCACGTTTACAGTGCCGTTGTTTTCAAAACTTTCGGCAAGACTGCAGCAGGCGGCACGTTTCAGTTCGCAGGCACTGAGTGTTTCAATATTGAGCGGATTGAGTGTGGAATTGAAGGCGTCGCGGCGGGTTGTTGTCACTTCCACTGCAGTTTCCATAATGGCATCAGCTTCTACTTTCAGTTTGAGGTGGTTTTCGTAAGGAAAAATCTCTACTTCAACTTGAGCATAACTTACGTGGCGGATAAGCAGAATATGTCCATTAACGGTATCGAGACGCGGAACTTCAAATTTTCCGTCAACATCACTTGCCGTACCTACTGACAAACTGTCTTTCCACTGAATCGTGGCGCCTATAAGCGGATTACCTTCGTGATCAACAACCCAACCGGAAAAAGTACCCTGAGCGGAAAGGGAAATGCTGAGCATACTGCACAAAAGCAGTATGTATAATTGATGAAGCTTTTTCATAATGTGCACAATTAGAGTATAATAATACGAAATTCGACAATTAAAAGTTGTCAGAACAGAAATATTTTCAAAATCAGAAAAATTGAAAATATGGTATTATTAATAGATACTAACAGCGCATGAGCTGTATTTCCTGCAGGAGTTGGCGACCTGAAATGGAGTAGGGAGGAGGAAATTCCCCAAGTTTAAAGTTAAGTTTCAGATAAAAATCATTACCTAAATCTTTAGCAGCAATTCCAACTTTTTTGTAAACTGGAAAAGGTAATGCGATAACTGCCTGATAGGTAGAGAAGTTTACTTCAGCCTGAATAGGGGCTGCATCTTCATCGAGATGTGTATATTTTACTTTTGTATCGCAGCAGTTGCTTTTTTCAAATTTACAGCTGTCCTTTTCAGCAGTACTGTTTTTGTTACAACAGCTTTTTACTTTAGATTTAGAAGCAGCTTCAGAATTATGTTGGCAGCAGTCGCCAATATTTTCTATAATAACAGAGCTAAAAACTTTTCCCGTGCAACCGCAATAACGTTCATAGCCGGTCATTCCAAAATTGGAAATGAGCAAAATAATG
>JBIKQC010000251.1:0-7193 GCA_044349855.1 Saprospira sp. | reverse complement strand
TGTTTCTCTTTTAATTTACCAACTGTCGTTTTGCAGGCTGACAAGAGCAGGAGAAAAGGCAGGATAAGAAGTAATGTAGATTTCATGTTTTATATAATTATTTGTTAGACTGTTTGAGATAGGATTTAGCTTCGGGACCGGTACAAAACAGGAGGTCGAGTATGCTTAAATTGGGTATAAAACCCTGTCTTTCTTCAAATATTTGCGGATAGCGTGTAGGATTGAAATGAGGGTCAGAATCACTTGAATTGGCATAATTGCGCGGACAGATTTTATTTCTAAAGTCCAATACAGCACTTTCGGTGTAATCAGTAATGTATGTTTCGGTAAAATCTATGCTAGGCTTTATTTTTAATAAATTACAAATCTGCTGCTGCATTTCAAGGCAAAAGTCAAATAAGAATTCAGTCCTTTTTTCGTAAAAAACTGCCAGATAGGGCTCGTAATATTCGTAAAAAGGTGCACTGCCGTATGCAGTTTTAATGGACCTGAAATGTGTCTGCTGCCAGTTTTGAGAATAATCTATCCGGACTTCACGAATATCGGTCTGTTGATTTTTCCCTTTGCTCAAAGGGATGCTGAGACCGTGAATGCCGTCTGACATTGTAATTTGGCATCTGTTGCGGAAAGATCCCTTGCTGTAATGCTCTTTTTGTTCAATCAGAATTTTATCATATTTCAGGAACTTGCTATAATACTGCACAGGAGCAAGATATTGAACTTCCAGCAAAATAGAGATTGTTTCCAAATTATTCATTTTATTTATTCAAGATACTGTAAACCAATAATTAAAAAATATTCGCATTCCAAAACAGTTTAGCTTAAGGCTGCTGAATTTTCCCAAAAATATAGCTTTTAAATAACTTAAATGCTATTTTTACAGGCGTAGTATCATTAAAAAATATGCCTGCCTTCAATTCTGTTTAAAATATGGCTAAAGGAAAAAAAGAAATTAAAGCTTTAAATGCTCCGCCCTTAGTGGAAGCTGTTATTGAGCCGACTGTTGAAAAGTACGTATCAACTACAAATCCGATATTTGCTTTTTATTTTAAATCTCTTTTGTTGGGCATAATGTTTTTTGCCGCAGCTTGGTTCGTCATCGTCGCAAATTATACCGATATGACAGAATGGGAAAAAGTTTATAAAAAGAACTTGGCTGGGCATATTTTGACATCCGATGAAATGAAACTTTATATTCAGGGAGATAAATTTAAAGAAACCACTGAGTTCAAATGGCTGTACAACTATAAATGGATTTATAACAATCTTTTATCTAAAAATTTGGAAGTTCAGCGTGGTTTAGATACCATGGATTTGAGTGAAAGATACCTCTATAAACTGAAAGGAGATTATCAATATGTAAAATTACTTAAGGATAACACACCTGAAAATGCAGTTATTTTGATGCCGGACCAGTCTGATTTAGTCATTCCGCAAGGCTTTCCCGAAAATACCCCTATGTTTAAAACGCTTACTGACAAAGCCTGGTGTTATTATTTTCTTTATCCGCGTAAATTGGTTTACGAAGTTGAGTCTAAAGATTTATTGGACAATAAGCCAAATTTCAGAAAAGATCCTGACTATATCGAGCATCGAAGTAGAGTAACTCATGTGGCAATTGTATACGGGAAGGGCTATGACAAATTGAACTATAGCCCCAATCAAACTGAGCGAAAAGCATATACCGTGCTTCCTATCAACAATCCGGAGTTCAGTAATAAATAAGCATTCACTTAAAATTTCGCCTAAATGCTTTTCCTCAGTATCATTATAACATTTCTGGTCGGCTTTTCTTTTGTAACGGCCTGTTCCTCAAAATTCAGCTTTTTGGAAAAAACCGGTTCTGCCTTCCTTTTGGGAATCGGAATTCAGGTATTGTGGATGTTACTTTTCGATTTTATTGCAGTTCCGATCAGTATACTGTCTGTTTATTCAGGCAGCCTTTTCAGTATTGTGCTCTGTTGGTTTTATACGCTGAAATTAAAAAAAACGGATATAAAAACAGCTATTTGGCCCTACAATCCTTTTGCAGGAAAAGCCTGGAGCAGGGTAAATTTTCCCTGGCTTGCACTCATGTTCTTCATTCTTTATGCTGTATGGGCCATTAATGTAAAATGCCTCTTTTGGCCAACATTCGAATTTGATTCAGTTGCAGGCTATGACCTTGTCGCTAAAGTAGTTGCGGCAGAGGGCAGCTTTAATAACAGTCTTTTCATGTCGAATGGTGTTTCGATGTACAACATGTCACTGCGTGCAGTTTATCCGCCATTGGTATCGGGCAGTTTTGCTTATGTGTATATGAGTGGAGCCGAAGTTTCTAAAATTATGACCTCTTTGTATTATTGGTCTTATCTGCTGTTGCTTTACGGACTGTTGCGTCGGGGAGGGCTTACCCATTTGGGGACTGCATTTGCCTCACTTTTAATGATTTATATGCCGGAAATGGTGTCACATGCGGCGCTTTCACAAACCAATATGCCACAGGCCGTCTATACTTCCTGCGGACTTTTGGCCTTATTTATTTGGATGACTGACCGGAAAAAAAACAGTCATTTTCTCTTTCTGTCCATGTTTATCCTTTCCCTCAATTCCATGATCCGTTCCGAAAATATCATTTTCAGCTTTGTGGCAGGAATTGCAGTGCTTTTTTATACTTTAAAGGATCGTTCCAAAAAGAATATTACCAACCTGATCACTTTCGGAACTGTTGTTCTCTTACCTTTTTTACTATGGACCTTATTTCTGAAAATAAACGGAATGAAACCTGCCGCACCGGGCAACGGATTGGCAATGTCATTTGTCTTTGATGCTGCAAAGCTTAAAGAATGGTGGGGTTATCTTTGGGGCGGCCCTAATTATAAGGATGGAATTGTCATGAATGAGTTTTTCTACGGACTTATACCATTTCTCTATATGCTGTTTTTACCTTTGGTAGTTGCCTTCGGACTCTTTCGCATTTTTCGGACTAAAGACAATGAAAAGAAAATACTTGTCAAAAAAATATTCAACAAAGATCTGGCCTTATTATATATTAGTCTGACACCGTTCGTACTTTATTCCTTACTCTATTATTTCATAGATTATAATTGGGACAGTATGAAAAATGTCATCCTCTTTTCTTACAAACGGGGATTATTTGGAATTATGACCCTTTTTGCATGCTTTGTCTGCCTCAGCGAACCTGTGAAAATGAGTTTCGATGCTATTGGCCGGTTTATGTACGGAGTTAAAAATTAGTATTGAAACAGCAAAGCAGGTAATCGTTTTGCCGTTACCTGCTTCGCTATGATTTATCTGGCCATACACCATTCTACAAATTCTCGACGCATGATTGAATTACTGAACATATTCTCCATTTTATAGTAATTGTCAATGTCGAAAGTGTTGCCATAAGCCATATAAAGAAAATCTCTTCTCGTGATGGAATTTGACCATAGTTCCGCCAATTCTCTGATTTGAGCTGTAGTAAAGCAATTTCTCGGGATAATCTGTTCGGCAACATCCATTCTCGTAATTGAATTATTGTAACTCGTCAGCATATTTTTAACTTCCATAAATTTAAGAGGGCCAACTGGACATCCGCAACCAATGCGACCGTTGTAACCGCCAATTGGAGTTGGCGGCGGTGGAGGAGGCAACTCACCTATGCAGCCGAGAAAGGCGTCACGCATATCCATACTCGGGAAAAGGGTTTCCAAACTTGCATAGTTTTGACGGTCAAGGGTGTAGCTTTGTGCAAAACAGGCATAATCCAATCTCATTTCCGGATCTCGGTAAAGTGCAGCCAAACGTCGAATCTGATTGCTGTTGAGGCAGGAAGAAGAAGTGAAACTTCGCATAGCCTGATTAAAAGCAGCACCCTGGCCAATAATAGATAATCCCAAGACTGCTTTTCGAAATTTGGCTTCTTCCATAGGGGCATTGCACTTTAGTTGTGCCTGAACCTGGCCAAATCCAAGCAGGAAAGTAAGTAGTATGATTAGGTTCTTCATATTTCGTCTTTTTTAATTTGTGGTTTGATTGTGATTTTAAAGGGTTCCAACGATATTTATTCAGCTAAATCGATTGAAACCTTGGGAATTTTAGTGATAAGAACTATTCTGAAATTTGTCAGGTTGAACTTAATTTCCAGCTGAATATTTAGTCTTTAATCCTACTTAGCCAAGTGCCGTGCCAAAACATTTTATATGGGAAAAAAAATCTATTAATGATTTGTTAATAATCTACTAATAAAAAATATTATATTGGTAAAAGGCTAATTTACTTATAGTATTGTTTATTGAAATGAACACAAAGGCTTTTCAAAACTGAAGCTGAATGGGCTTTGCCTTATGAAAACTAATCGGAAGAATACATGTTTATCAATTGTGAGTTTTTTAAAAATATGCTATCTTTAACTTTACAGCAAACCACAACACAATGAAAAAATACCTTCTACTTTCTATACTCTACCTTTTACTTTTCACTAATCAGCTATATTCACAGCCAATTACTTTCAAATATCAGAACAATGAAACATTCACGGTAGATGAAGCAACCAAGGCATATAAAACTCTTGAAGACGCTTATCCAAAGCTCTGTAAGCTACAGGAAGTGGGCATGTCCGATATCGGCAGGCCAATCCATTTATTTATCATTTCAGAAGATGGAAATTTTGATCCTGATGTGGCGCGCAAAAAAGGCAAACTCGTGCTTTTTGTCAACAACGGCATACATGCGGGCGAACCTCCGGGCGTTGATGCTTCTGTTAAATTTGCACAACAGCTGCTGACCCTGTCGGAATACAAAAAAATCCTGAAAGAAGTTGTCGTTTGCATCATTCCCTTCTACAATGTAGACGGTGGCCTGAACCGCAGCTGCTGCAGCCGTGCCAATCAAAACGGACCCACAGAATACGGTTTTCGCGGCAATGCGCAGAATCGCGACCTGAACAGGGATTTTATCAAAACAGATACCCGAAATACAGAAGCCTTTGTCAATGCCTATCAGGCCTGGCTGCCAGATGTGTTTATCGACACGCACGATACCAACGGTTCCGATTTTCAGTATGTCATGACCCTCATTGCCTCTCAGCTCGATAAGCAAAACCGCTATCTGGCCGAATATCAGCGCAAAAGCTACCTGCCAAAGCTCTATGCCGATATGAAGGATCGAAAATTTGAAATGATTCCTTATGTGAATTTTCGCGGACAGACTCCCGAAAGCGGACTAATCGACTTTTTGGAGACGCCCCGCTACAGTACCGGCTACAGCACGCTTTTCGGCAGTCTGGGTTTTGTCACTGAGACGTTGAAATACAAGTCCTTTCCTGAAAGGGTAGAGTCCACCTATCAGTTTCTGCTGAGCACCCTCAGCCTGATGGTATCTGAAAAAAATGCCCTTGCAACTGCCCGTGAAAAGGCATTGGATGATATTAAAAACGTAAAAGTTTTTGCCCTGAATTGGGAATTGGACACTACAAATGTTGAACAGATTGAATTTAAGGGCTATGAAACAAAATTTGAGAAAAGTACCTTTGGCAAGGACACAGAACATATGATATACGATCATAGCCGTCCATATACCAAAAAAATCCCTTTTTTTAACCGTTATAAACCAACTGTTACCATACAGAAACCCTCATCCTACATCATTCCCCAATCCTGGCATGATGTTGTGGAGCGCTTAATGATGAATAAAATTATTTTGAGCCGTTTGGAAAAAGATACAACGATTGCAGTTGAGATGTACTTTATCGAAAGTTTCGAGACCGTCAAAAATCCTTACGAAGGGCATTATTTACATTATAATGTGAAAATCCGCAAGGAGTATATGCCCATTAAATTCTACAAAGGCGACTATGTTGCAGAGACCAATCAGGCCGGCAACCGCTATCTAATAGAAACACTGGAACCGCAGGGGAATGACTCTTTCTTCGCATGGAACTTTTTCGACGGCATCCTACAGCAAAAAGAATGGTTCTCTTCCTTCTCCTTCGAGCCATTGGCCAAGGAGCTTCTGAAAAATGACCAATTTATACGCGACGCCTTTGAGCGCAAGAAAAAAGAGGATCCCGAATTTGCCAAAAATCACTGGGAGCAGTTGTATTTTATTTATAAATTATCGCCCTATTATGAGAATACGCATAATAGATATCCGGTGGGGAGAGTACCATAGATAATTTGAAGATTTGGTGATTTGAAAATTTGAAAGTGCTGTAGGTCAATGTCTAAGTAATTTTAGAACTGAACAGAATGAACTCCAGCCTCGAATTTGGAGATGTTGTAGAAAAAGTGAATGTCAATGAAGTCGCATCCCCATATTAAGTTATAAGGCTCTACAATAGCTGTATAATACTCAAGAATCTACATTTTACAGTTTTTACGCCTAATTTCCATATTATAATATTGTTTTTACGCCTAAAAACCTTATTATTGTAAAAAACATGGAATATGATTGAGCGAAAACAGCTGAAAAACTTAATAGAGCAATGCTTTAAAGGCAAAGTAATACTGCTGCTGGGAGCAAGACAGGTTGGAAAAACTACCCTGCTGAAAGAACTGATACAACAAACTGACCTGCCTTCTGTCTGGTTCAATGCAGATGAAGCAGATATTTATGAGGAATTCAAAAATGCACAAACGAGTACGGCACTATTGCAGCTGATTGGTCGGGACACCCGACTGGCTGTCATAGACGAAGCGCAGCAAATTCCGGATATCGGCAAAAAACTAAAATTATTGTACGATACCAAACCTGAATTACAAATCATTGCTACGGGTTCCTCAGCCTTTGATCTGAATAACAGTACGCAGGAGCCACTGACCGGAAGAAAAAGAGTTTTTCATCTTTTTCCGATCAGTTTTCAGGAAATTGCGGAAAGCAGCTCTCTGATCGAAGCAAAAAGATTGTTGGAAGCCCGATTGGTATTTGGTTCTTATCCGGATGTCATTAACAATCAGGGAAAAGAAAAAGAAGTGTTACAGGAAATTGCCAACAGCTATCTTTATAAAGATATTCTTCAACTGGATGGTATCAGAAAATCGGGGCATATTGAAAAACTGCTGCAGGCTCTGGCTTTTCAGGTGGGTAATGAAGTTAACTATCAGGAACTGGCCAAAACAATCGGCAATATTAATCCTGTCACCGTTGAAAAATATCTCGACCTGCTGGAGAAAGCTTATGTCATCTACAAATTACCTGCACTGAGCAGG
>JBIKQC010000250.1:0-7217 GCA_044349855.1 Saprospira sp. | reverse complement strand
TGTTTATAGTGCAGACGGTGTTTATCAGGTACAAATGGCTGTAACCAATCAGGGACAATGTACTGATACAATTACCCGACAATTAGTGATATCGCCTTTTGTTAATACTTATCCTTATGTAGAAACCTTCCAGTCAGGTACTGGCGGTTGGTATCAGGAACAGCCAATTAACGTCCCCGATTCAGTAGCTATCTGGCAACGTGCAGAAATGTTGGGTAATACTCTCAATGATCCCGGCAACATTGCATGGATAACTAAACCGAATGCACCTTATACCTACAATCAGGATGAACGCGGTTGGGTTTACAGTCCTTGTTTCGACTTTACAAATGCTTGGAGACCAATGATTGCAATGGATATCTGGAGAGATTTCCTTAAAGATATTGATGGTTCAGTATTGGAATACTATGATGACTGGTCCAATTCTTGGGAACAGGTAGGAGAGACTGACCTTGGTATCAACTGGTACCAAACAGACTTCCTCGTTTCCCGTCCTGGTAATCAGCCGCTTACTGTCATGGAACCTAGAGGTTGGACAGGAGAAAGCGGTACTTGGGAAAAAGCCCGCTATCGTCTGGATAATCTTGCAGGCCGTCCTTTTGTCCGTTTCCGTGTTGCTTTCGCCTCAGATCCCAATACAGTATTGGAAGGTCATGAAGGTATGGCTTTCGATAGTGTTTGGATTGGCGAACGCGGCAGAAATGTATTGGTTGAGCATTTCTCCAACTATTCCCATGTTAATCAGCAGGGTGCTATAATGGATGTTATTGATCAGTATGTTTACAATACTATCTACAACAACAACAATGGTCGCGATGTCACTTTGATTCAATACCAAACAGATATTGCAGCAGAAGATCCTATCCATGCTCAATATTCTGTAGATTTTGATTCACGTATTCTGTACTATGGTGTGAATGCAAACAGTCAAATTCGTATCGACGGACAGACTTACGGAACAGGTAAATCTGAAGATCTTAGCCAATGGCATTTGGAATATGACATGTTGCAGTTCCCGGTATTCAATATTGAAATTGATCCTTTGGTATTTTCCGGTAACACCATTCTAATCAATACAACTGCAACTGCTTTGGCAAATTTAGATTCTGCTGATTATACCATGACCTTTGCCATAACTGAAGATGATGTGTACAACCCTAGAGGTTTTGCATTGCAGTCTGTACTTAGAAAGTTTATACCTGATGCAACAGGCTTCCCTTATCAGCAGGCGTGGACAGTTGGTCAGAATATCAGTCAGAGCAGCAGTTGGTTTTATAATTTTGGTACGCTGGACCCCACTAAGATCGAGGCGGTAGTTTACATTCAAAACAATAATACTAAAGATATTCTGCAAGTGGCAACTACTCGCAATCTTAACATTTTCCCACCCGTAGGGACAACTTCTGAAGAGGGAGCTGCTTCTCGTCAAGATATTTTAGGAATGCAGTTATATCCAAATCCTGCTGAAAATTATTTCAACGTCAGATTTGATAATCCATTGACTAATGACTATCAATGGGCGCTTTTGGACGTTTTGGGCAGAGTTATAGAACAGGGAATTGCTCAGGAAGGAACAGTTCAAATGATAGTAGATACTGATAAACTTAGCGGTGGAACTTATTTCTTTACCATTAGAAATGATAATGGATATGCTCAGCGCAAGGTAGTGATTAGCCGCTAGTGTACCGAAAATTTTATAAGTTTGTAATCGTACTGTAAAATTTTCCATGTCAAACAAATAGGGCCGTCCAGACTTTTTGGACGGCCCTATTTGTTTATTCGCAGTTCTAAAGACTTAAGGATTCATCTTCAAAATAATTTTGTGCAAAATTATTAAAACTGAAATAATCGTAAAATAAGTATATTTTCTGCTAAGCTTAAAAGTTACTGATTTGAACAGATTTTGGGTTCTAAGCAAATTTTAAGTTACGGGCACTTCAATCTCATTTTTGAAACTTATGTTGAATTGTGTCCCTTTGCCCTCCTCGCTTTCAAAATTTATACTTCCATTGAGACTTTCCAAATATTTTTTAACGATAAAGAGCCCCAAACCTGTACCTTGAATATTGATAGCATTATCAGCTCTAAAGAATCTTTGAAAAAGGTATTCTTTCTGATTTGTTGGAATACCTATACCTTCATCTCTTACCGAGGCATATAAAGTTTCATCATCATTGTAGATATGAATATAAATTTTAGATCCTTCAAAAGAATATTTTACGGCATTTGATAAAAGATTGATGAATACATTTTTAAGACTTTGTACATTTGAAACAATTATTGGGTTTTCAATATTGTGATTAAAAATAAATTCCTGATCTTTTTTTGAAAAAACATTAACCTCTTCGATGCATACCTTAATTAGGTCAATAATATTTAATTCCTGCATTTGCGCATTAATCTTTCCTTCATCAAATTTTGTTAAAGAAAGGAAATCTTCCAAAATTTGGGTCAGATTCCTAACCGATGAAATAATTCTGTTGATATGTTTTTCAGTTTTTTCAAGAATATCAGGCTGTAAGTAGCGTCCAATGAGATTTGTAGAAGAAAGTATTGTTGTCAGTGGAGTTCTGAATTCATGGGAGGCTATTGAAATAAACTTTGATTTTAAGTCATTCAATTCCTTTTCTTTTTCAAGAGCTGCCTTGATTTCATCCTGAATAATCAGCAACCTCTCCTCGGCTTGTTTTTTTTCAAAAATTTCATGTTCCAGTTTTGTTTTATTTTCATTCAACTCCTTGATTGCAGATTCCAATATTTTATTTTTATTTCTAAGTTCTTGTTCTTCAGCTTTTTTAGCATTTAGATAAAGACTGTATAAATCCGATATTGTTTGCTCTATCTGTAAATCTTTTTTTCTAAGTTCCTCCTCAAGCTCTTTGTTTCTCTTAGCAGTGTCACTGTTATTTACCTCATTTGTAAAGTTTCTTAAAATTCCGGCATAGTAAGTTTGCTCATGATCTTCAAATTGGCTGATATTAATTAACAGTCTGACCTTAGTACCATCTTTGTGAACACCCACAATTTCTCTTTCTTTACCTAGTATACGAATATGCTTGTCGTTGCTGTTTAAGTAAGTATTGTGATTTGCAGATGTTTCATTCTCCATCAGAACACCAATATTATTACCGATGACTTCCTCAGGGGTATAACCAAGAATGTTTTCAAGCATTTTATTGCATTGAATAATTATCCCTTTTTGATCAATGACTATAATTGCATCATTAATACTTTCCAGGAACAGCGAAATCTCTTTAAGCATATTTTAGATTAGAAGAATTGTTAAATGCAAATTTAAAAAAAATAATAATCAGTAAACCTCAAAGGGTCATATTTAAATCAAATCAGTTAATGGAATCCAAAAAAACATAATTATATGCCTGTAAAAGCATAATTTTTAATATATTTGCTCATTACTGTGAAATAAAAACCCTCTTAGCAAAGGTATTTTTTCTACTTCTCAAGTCAAAAATCCATAAAATGAATAGTACCCCACTAGAGAACCCAATATTACTAAATTTTTATGGTACTATTTTCGAAAACAGTCAGTCAGGAATGTTTATATCTAAATGGGACGGCACTTTGATTCAATGCAACAGTTCGTTTTATAAAACATTTGGTTTTGATAGCAAAATTGAGATTCTAAATTCAGATACCTGGAGCTGTTATGAGAACAATGAAGAACGAAGCCGATATCTTAATATCTTGGATTTGAAAGGTGAAGTTAAAAATTATGTACTTTCTGCTGTTGATAAAAGAGGCAATAAAATTTTATACGAACTCAATTCCAATTTAATTGAACTAAATGATGAAAAATATATAGTAGGTAATATATTAGAATTTAACACGGAAGATAAGGCTGTTGAAGACGCTTATAACAAGAAAATTTATCAGGATCTTTTTGAAAACAGTCTCGAAATCATTCAAAGCTTTGACAATACCGGTCGCCTGCTTTTTTGTAACAAAACCTGGCATGAAAAACTGGAATATAAGTACTCTGAAATATGGAAACTCAATCTTTTTGATATAATAGCTGATGAATATAAGGAACATTGCTCTGAAATGTTTAAAAAAGTTTTAGAAGGGCACAGTTTTTCAAATATCGAGGTAGAATTTGTATCAAAATCCGGAAAAAGAATATTGCTTGAAGGTAATATTGTGCCTCTCTTTGTAAATGGTGAATTGCAGGCAACACATGGTTTTTTTAGAGATATAACAGATAAAAAAATCGCTTTAAATAAAGTCCTTCAGCAGGAAAAACTTCTAACGGCTATTTTCGACACATTGCCTATTTGCCTTTATGTAAAAAGCCAAAATGGTACATATCTCCATACAAACCGCTATATGGAAAATACCCTGGGTTCAAGTATTATCCATGAACTTGATGAAAATGTTTTTGATGCAGAAACATGCAAAATTCTCAAAGAAACAGACCGTAAAGCATTTGATATGCCCGGTAATGTTGTTTCCTTCGATGTTGCGATACAGCTAAATGGTGACGCGAAGAATTTTATTTGCGGTAAAAAAAGCTTCAGGAATTTAGATAAAAACCAAAATCAAATTTTTGGTTTTGCTATAGATGTCACAAATAGTTACCAAGCCAATAAAAAGTATAATGATGAAATTACTGAAAAGAATAATGAACTCAGTAAAATAAACTTAGAACTTGACCGCTTTGTCTACAGTGTTTCACATGACCTTCGAAGTCCACTGCTTTCGGTAAAAGGTCTTGTAAATCTTATTCTTGGGTACAATATTGTCGATGAAGAGATTATTAACTGTTTGAAATTAATTGAACTGAGCGTTGATAGGCTCGATACAACAATTTTGGATATTCTCACCTACTCAAGAAATTCAAGAACAGAGCTCAACTTAGAGAAGGTTAACTTTAGAGACATTGTTTTAAATACCTATGACGAGCTCAATCTTCTTAACTCATTTGATATAGACTTTAGCTTAGATTTTGAGGAATGTGATGGCATTTACACCGATAAACAAAGAATTCAATCTGTAATCAGAAATCTCATATCTAATTCCATAAAATACAGAAAAGCAGATGCTGTCAGGTCCTTCATTAAGATAACCTGTACCCAAGATGATGAATACCTTAATTTTGAAATCATAGACAATGGAAAAGGTATTGCAACTGAACATCAGGAAAAGGTATTCGATATGTTTTATAGGGCATCTACTGAAAGTATAGGAACCGGTCTCGGGCTATATATAGTGAAAGAAATCATAAGTAAACTGGGCGGTCATATCGATATGTTTTCTGAAATCGGTCAGGGTACAACTATCCAAATTAAACTGCCAATCCTTAATAATATAATTTAAAAACATAATATGTACGGTCTTATAAATCAATCAATTCAAGGTCTTTTGACAGATAATTACGGAATTGAAACCTGGGAAATAATTAAGAAGAAAGCAGCTGTCAATGAGGAATATTTTCTTTCAAATAAGATATATGATGACAAAGTTACTTTTGATCTTGTTCATGCTGCTTCCGATTTTCTAACCGTAGATGCCGATACAATACTCAGACTATTTGGTAAATATTGGGTACTCAAAATTGCCGTTGAAAAGTACGGAAAGCTAATGGATTTTGCAGGGTCCAATATTCATGAATTTATGAAACAGCTGCCGAATTTTCACAGTAGAGTGATGTTGCTCTATCCGGAAATAACCCCGCCTGAATTTATCATCAACAAAATTGATGACAATAGCTACCAAATGCATTATTACTCGATCAGAATAGGCTTAGGCAGTTTTATGATCGGCCTTATTGATGGTATTTCAGACTATTACGATACTCCCTGTTCGGTAGAAGTTATCGATAGCGAGATTACAGATATTTCTCATATAGTGTATAGGATTACCGTAAAATGATAGACAATCTCTCTCCTGAACCTGAAATCCTTGAACAGCTTTTTCCTTTTTTCTTTGCTTTAGATACTGATCTGAACTTTATTAAAAAAGGTAAAAGTCTAATGAAGCTGATACCGGAGAAAACCGACTTTGTGCAAGCCTTTTCTTTTATCAGACCCCAGCTTGGCATTAAATACACTTTAGAATCTATTGTAAAATTTCAGGAACGGGTATTTGTTTTAAAAGTTTTAGGTTTAACAAAGCAGGTAAGTATCAAAGGTCAGTTTATTTATGATAATGGTTTGCTTTTCTTCTTTGGTAACCCATGGATTAAATCCGAAGAGGAATTTGAAAATACAGGACTTGAATTTAACGATTTTTCTTTATCGGATTGGACTGCTGATTTTCTGCAGCTCAATAAATTGCTCGAACTCGAACTTGAGGACAAGCTAATTTTGAAAACAGAATACGAAAAACAAAAAAGTTTTTACGAATACCTTTTCGATTATCTTCCATTGGATGTTGCGGTTTTGGATGATGAACTCAAATACGTCTACATAAACATAAAGGCTGTAAAAGATGAAGAAACAAGAAAATGGCTTTACGGTAAAACATTTTTAGATTATACCATTCTGAGGAATCTCGATTTGGCTGAAGCGATGGAAAAGGAAAGTCAATTTCGTAAGGTCTTGGAAGATGGCCGCACTTATATTTACGAAGATGTTTACCATAAGGATACTGAACATGAAAAAATTATGTTCCGCCGTATGATTCCTTTTAAATCGGCTGAAGGTAAAAATTTTATTTTAGCATCGGGCATGGATATAACCGATCTAAAGAAATCGGCAAATGAAATTCTGCTAAAAAACGAAGAACTGAAAAATATAAATTTCGAGCTTGATAGTCTTATTTATTCTGTTACGCATGACCTTAGGTCACCTTTGAATGCTATTACCGGTCTGATAGAAATACTCGAACAGGAAAACCAAAATCTTGAAGGTTCAACTTTGAATTATATTTTTCTAATTAAAACCGCTATTGAAAAACTTGATAATGCTATAAATGAAATCCTTGATTTTACCAAAAATTCAAGGAGCGAAGTTACAATAACAGAGATTGAACTTAAAGAATTAATTCAAACTTGTTTCGACAATATCAGGCACGAAAATAAAAACAAAATTAAGCTTAGGATAGAAATTTTTGGTAAAAACCAAATTTATTCAGATATTAGCCGATTGAAAATAATTTTAAACGCATTATTGTCAAATGCAGTGATGTATAGTCGTTTTGAACTCGAAGAGCCGTTCATAGGTATCTCGGCCATTACAGACGAACAGAATCTAATAATT
>JBIKQC010000249.1:0-7225 GCA_044349855.1 Saprospira sp. | reverse complement strand
TTTTGAGTAAGATAGAATAAATTTATTTTCTCAATCTTCCTTCGGTATATTTTTCCCATTTATCCAATGTTGCCTGAAAATATTCCGGCAAGGGTGCTTCAAAATATTTATCTTCAGCTGTTGTAGGATGAACAAAGCCCAAAGAGAATGCGTGCAGTGCCTGATGCGGAAGCATTTTAAATGCATTGTCGACGAATTCTTTATATTTGGTATAAATTGTCCCTTTTACGATTTTATCGCCACCATAAAGTTTATCGTTGAATAGCGGATGTCCGATATGCTTCATGTGAACACGAATTTGGTGAGTGCGGCCTGTTTCCAATCGGCATTCAATCAAAGTTACGTATCCGTAACGCTTGATAACTTTATAATGAGTTACCGCATGTTTTCCATGTGATCCATCCTCATAAACAGCAAACATTTTTGCATTGCGTTCATGACGGCCGATATATTCATCCACTGTTCCTTCCTCCTCATCAAAATCGCCCCATACCAATGCACGGTAACGACGCTGAATTGTATGTTCGAAAAACTGTTTGGCCAACTTGGAAATTGCATTATCTGTTTTGGCAACGACCATCAGTCCGGTGGTATCTTTGTCAATTCGATGCACAACACCGGGGTATTCATTGGTTCCTTCAACTATTGGCAATCCTTTAAAATGCCAGGCCAGAGCGTTTACCAAAGTGCCGTTGTGATTGCCGACACCGGGATGAACAACCAATCCGGCCGGTTTGTAAATGATCATTACATCGTCATCCTCATATCGGATATCCAAAGGAATGTTTTCCGGCATTACTCTTCCGTCATTGCGCGGTCTGCGAAGTCGAACAGTAATAACATCATGAGGTTTAACTTTGTGATTGCTTTTAACGACTTTACCGTTAACCATTACAAATCCTTCCTCAATACCAGCCTGCACTTTACTGCGGGTAACATCTTTCAGTCTGTCCATCAGATATTTATCTATACGGACAGGTTCCTGTCTTGGGTCGGCTTTATACTCATGCCACTCATAAAGATCTCCGTACTCCTCCTCCTCTTCAATCAGCCCCAATTCAAGTTCGAGCTCTTCATTTTCAATATTTTGCATATTACTGTTTTTAAAATTTATTCTTTTTCTGTCAGGAAATCAGATAATCATCACACCCCTTTTCTCCAGCACCGGAATATTAGTAAAATACTCCTCTGAAATGCTGCCCTGAACAAATACTATTTTTTTATCATAGATATCACCATCAATATAGAAGGTAATCCAATATTCATTTGAGACCTGAAGAAGGCCATTGTGGATCAATTCAATCTTTTGAGCGTTTTCCTTACCGAGAAATTCGATAAAATAACGCATTGTAGAAGTTTCAATCTTTTCCCCTTTTACTTCTCCGTAACCTCTGCTGTTAATAATTATTTGGCGCAACATGCGTCCTTTCATATTAATCAGGTAAACTTCCCAAACTTCATCTTCATAATTTGGGATCATAGCTATTCCCACCTGAGAAGCCTGGTGGAGCGGAATATCTTTTTTCATAATGCAATTTATGTATTAAAAATTTGCAAAATAGAGTGTTCTTATCTGCAAAGCAAAGAACCAATACAATTCCTCTCTAAACTTTTATCTTTTTCCTCTACAGCAATTCTGCCTCAAAAAGTTCCTTAAAATGTTTCAGTAACTTCATTTTAACCTCATTCATATCTATTTCCTTACCCAATTCCTTTGCCATAGATGTTACACCTTTATCTGTAATACCACAGGGAACGATATTATTGAAATAATTGAGGTCAGTATTGACATTGAATGCAAAACCGTGCATAGTGGTCCAACGGCTCAGATGAACACCTACAGCACATATTTTACGGGCTTTTGAAGTATCGGCATCCAGCCAAACACCTGATTGACCGCTTATACGAGCTGATTCAATGTTGTATTCTGCTAAAGTCCTGATGACAATTTCTTCCAAAAATCTGACATAACGCCCGATATCAGTAAAAAATTCATCGAGATCGAGCAGAGGATAGCCAACCAACTGACCGGGTCCGTGATAGGTAATGTCTCCTCCACGGTTGATTTTAACAAAAGTAGCCGCTTTCTCTTCCAGTGCTTTTTCGTCGAGCAGGAGGTTATCTTCATTACCGTTTCTGCCAAGTGTGTAGACATGGGGGTGTTCACAAAAAATAAGGTAATGCAGTTGCTCACTTTGTGTTTCGGGGGGCAGATTTCTGTTATTCAATTTGCGGTTAACAACCTCATTAAATTTTTCTGTCTGATAATCCCAGGCAGCCTGATATTCCACCAAACCAAAATCTACAAATTGTACCTTTCTCATTAAGTTAATTTTTCAAATCATCCGATTTTTTCTCATCGGCAGTAGCATTGGTCAATTCAGATTTCAAAAAATCAATAACTTTAACTTCGGTTGCATCAACTTGTCTTAGCAATGACAGTTCCCATGATAGCCAATCACTGAGATGTACACTGTAAATTGCCTGTTCAATGAGGGAATCTCCTTTTGCGAAAACTTCAATCAAAGTATCGGTATAATGACCTATAATTTCTTTATTAATTTCAATACGTTTCTGATTCTGAATATAATCATCTTTTGTTCTGAAAATGATAACAGCAAAATTACCCGGTTGTTTTCTCCATCCGACCAGTTCATTATGGTTCATCTCAGGAATAAGATGATGAGAACAAAGAATTTTGGCATTTTCATTGAGCTGCTGACGAAGACGGACTGCCACAGCACCCATTCTATCTGTACTGTAAATAACAGGAAATTTGCCTACCAAAAACTTGGCAATGCGTTCCGCTTTCATTTTCAGATGTTCCTGTTCCAATTCTATTAGGGAAATTGCCGATTTCAATTCATCAATTCGACTATTCTCCAGAAATCCGTAAAAATTAAGAATATAAAGCTGTTGAACTAAAGAATAGCCCAAGCATGAACGTGGAGGCAATCCGGAACCGGGCAACAGGACATAATCCAAACCTAACTTTTGAGCAGACTCAATCAATTTTCCTCCTGCGGCAACGCATATGATTTTTGCGCCCTGTGCCAATGCAGCTTCAAATCCGGTCAAAGTTTCTTCGGTATTACCCGAAAATGAGGAACAAATGACTAAACTGTTTTCATTGACAAAGGCAGGAAGTGTATAACCCTTACAGGTCAGCATAGGTACTTTTCTGAAGTCGGCGCTGAATTCAATAGCAAAATCAGCTCCAATACCCGATCCGCCCATTCCTATGACCACAATATTATGAATTGGCTTTACAGCCGCAGTTAGTTTAATTTTTTCACCTATCTCAACAGCTTCTTTTAACTGAGCAGGAAAGGCTGCAATTAATTTGTCCATCATAAATATATTTCAGATTAGTTTTCAGATTTTCTATATTTTAGTGCAGGCAAAGAGCGATTAGGGCTCAACTGACAAAAATCATTATAATAAAACGATTAAAAGGCATATATTTGCTGTACAAGTTTGAAATAACTGCGAAAGATAAGAAATTTATGGCGAATCACAACGAACTTGGAAAAATAGGTGAAGAAATTGCTCAAAAATTCCTAGCAGACAAAGGTTATAACATTTTGGATATTAACTGGACCTGGGGCAAAGCAGAGTTGGACCTTGTGGCAAAAGTAGGTGGTATCTTGGTCTTTGTTGAAGTAAAAACCAGACAGAACATAGCTTTTGGTTATCCGGAAGAAGCAGTTGGCCGAAAAAAGGAAAAGATGATTTATGATGCAGCTGTTGAATATATGGACAGAATTGGCTACGAAAATGAAATACGTTTTGACATTATTTCTGTCACAATGGAGCCAAAACTGCTTGTTGAACATTTTCCTGATGCTTTTTTCCCAACTTGGTAATTTTTCCAACTTATTGCCGCGAATTGACGTTAATTATAGAAAGCTTTATCAGATATGAAATATAATACTTTATTATTCTTTTTGCTGTTCTCTGTAAACAGTCTATTCGCACAGCCTATATTGCCCAATGAAACGATAGTGGAAGTTTCGGGAATCATTCTGTCCAGAAATGACCAAAATCGTATGCAGTACATCCCTTTTGCTACTGTTTTTGTAAAAAATACCAACAGAGGAACTTATGCCAATTTTGAGGGCATGTTCACTATGGTTGTCAAAAAAGGGGAAAGTCTGTCTTTTTCGGCAGTCGGATTTAGTGAGTTCATTCTAAAAATACCAGCTGACTACGAAGGACTTTATTATTCTGCAATCATAGAGTTACAACCCAAAGATTTAGACATGGCAGAGGTGGTCATCTTTCCATGGCCGGATCGCGATAATTTCAGAGCTGAATTTTTGGCTATGAACCCAACAGAGGCCATGCAGATGGAAACGGTTGCCCGCAACAATCTGAACCGCAGAAAAATGTTGGAAATTGGTACTGAAATGGGTATGGATGCCCGTGAAAATGCCATGTATTATTTGCAAAAACAGGCCTCTTCCTATTCCTACATGGGTCAGGGTCAGCCAATGCCAATTCTGAATCCATTGGCCTGGTCACAGTTTTTCAGACAGTGGAGCAATAAAAAGAAGAAAAAGGATGATGATTAAATAAAATGCACATTGTGCAATTTATATTTACAGCGCGATATGAAAAGGTAGAGTCACGATAAATTGTGCCTATACCTTTTTTTGGTTCTATGTAATTTTAGCTGTTCTCACTCATTGCGCTTTCCAATTTTTCCAGGCATCCTGAACATCTTTATGGGCATGTTTTACTGTTACCTCATTCTCTTCATTCACAAGTCCCCACTTATCCTCTATTTTAACTGCAAAATAGGTGTTACCCATGTATTTGCATTGCGATTCAGAAGGAATTCGAATATCATCATAGACGCAAGGAAGCAGCAACTTTCCTTCCCGATTCAGCAAACCCAGTTTTTTAGCTGAAACACAAAGCGAGTAGCCCGACTGAAAGTTTTGTATTACATCGTAAAACCCTGTGATAGTGTCTCCTTCAAAGTTGCACCAAGCATACTTTTTTTGCCCATTTCTAATAACAACAATCTGCGAATTTCCAAAGTTGGTATTCGGCTGTTTTTGGCTTCGGATAGCCTCACCTTTTCCATCAATAAAAGTATAAACAATACTGTCTTTAAGTTTCAACTGCAATTGATATTCACGTGGGTAAGAACTCATTGTTTGGACATAATTGTAAACAAAGGGATAAACCGTTTCACCGGTCAAGCCATCAATTACACCATAGTATTCGCCTTTTCTTGCGCTAAAAAGAAGCTCTGCAGAACCTTCAAGCCTTTGAATACTTTGATATTCAAAAGCTGTTTTTACCTGTCCGCTGCTGTCAATAATTCCAAATTTATCGCCCTTTTGGCTGAGTAAGACCATCTGTTGCCTTTGATCCAGCTCTTTTTTTAGAAAATTATAATCAGGTTGAATGATATATTTCTGCGTGCTGAGGTCGATTACACCTACCTTGTTTTCTGTGTTTTTCACTAAAAACTGATTCATTTCGGGTCTGACACCAATATACAATTGGAAGGGGTCGATATACAGATATTTGTGCGACAGCAGGACGGTTCCCGAACTATCTATAATACCCCAAAGGCCTTTTTGCGTGCTAATGTATAATTCTCCAAACCTCCTGTGTTCAAAAAGAAACCTAATATTCTGATAGTCAAAGCTGACAATCGTTTCTCCCTTTTCGTCTATAATACCAAACTTTTTATCTTTTACAGCAATACCCCGCCCATTGCGAAAACCATATAATTCATCATAAATAAAAGGGATGACCATTTTTCCTTCATTACTGAGATAACCGTATTTTCCCTTCATTTTTGCTTTGTGCAGCAGTCCGTAAGGATTAACATCTTCATATATATCGCTGTTTATAGCTTTTCCACGGATGTCAATTATTTTGAATTCCCTGTTTTTGCTATTTAACTGTACTGTAAAAAGTGCTGTATTTGATGCAGTATTTGATGCAGTATCAACATGAAAACGGTCCAGGCTTCTGTATTCAATAGGGATAATCAACTCACCTTTGAAGTTCATCAGACCATAGTGTTCATTGTGCCCTATGTCTTTCATGCTGCCTTTTCCTACCTTTAGCAGGTTTTGGGTTATGAGTCCAACATAGCTGTATCCGGCATCGGATAAGGGATCTCCTTTTGTGTTAAAAATTTTCCAATGCGTTTCGGTATTATCAATATATTTGCCGACACTTGCTTTTATTATGCCATGCAACAGGGGCTTGTATTTGGCTGAGTAACTATAGTCCAAGCTCATAATATCATTGTACTTGGCTGTCAGGATGATCTTTCCCAAACTGTCTCTCAGTCCGACTTTACCGTTTTCATAAAATTTATAATAGCCAAGCGCAATTGCATCTGTTGTTTGTGCCTCAATCGGGCTACAAATTAGCAGTGAAATAAATATTCCTATTTGTCTGAACATAATCATCATTGTGTATCTATTAAAAATGAGCCAATTGTTTGACTCAAGGCTAAGATGCCATTGATGTGGGTTTTGGCGCAGAGTTTGTCTTAAAAATAGCCTACTTTTTGTCCATTACTCCAATTGTTTTCGATAGTTTTACTTTCGATCATTTGTAAACCCTTCAAGTTCAGATCTTCAAAAAAATCCGGAGAAATATCAAGTCCGCTGCAGGCATCTTTAATGAGAAAGGTTTCAAAGCCTAAATCGACTGCAGTTGAAGCTGTGTTGAGCAACATATTCCCAACATTAACACCCATGATATAAACTGATTTTATTGCTATGTCTTTCAGGAATTCAGCCAATCCGTTTGGATGTTGCAGCGCTTCATCAGCAAAAGCGCAGTAAATATTGGCTGCAGCATCTGTCCCGACTGAGAATATTTTATGAAACCTGCCAATAGTCAGACCATTAATAAAATTAGCACCGAAACTATCCTGAACACAGTGAATAGCTGCCAATAATTGCTCTTTCCCATTGATCATCATAGTTTTTCCCGGTTGACGGAAAAGGTGATTGGCCGCAAAGCTCTTGTGGGAGGCAGGGTAGCAGATTTGCACAGCAATTGCAACATCAAAATATTGCAGGAGCCTGTTTGCCAGAGGTACAAGTTCATCAGTGTTGGGAATAGGCATATTGCCAAAGGCACTGAAATCATTCTGTAAATTTAAAACAAGCAGTGCTTTCATTTTATCAGTCCATTAGATCAAAATAATATGTATAACCCAAAACCAGAGTTATAGTATGCT
>JBIKQC010000248.1:0-7242 GCA_044349855.1 Saprospira sp. | reverse complement strand
AAAACTATCTTTGGCCTCACAAATTCCGGCCTGAATATCATAATAAATCTTGTGTGTCCCTACAGGAGTAGCAGCCAAATTTATCTGACCTGTTGAAGTATTGACAAAAACAACGCCAGTATTTGAAGAAAATACACCTCCTGGAGTACCTGAAACAACCGGAAAAGGATTGTTATTTCCCCGACAATACAATGTTTGCGGATAAGCAAAAGTTGGAACAGGTACATCTACAATAGAAACTGATACAGAATCCGTGCCAGGACAAGGTCCAACGCCAGTAACGTACATAACCTCATAATTACCAACTAAACTATTGGCCAGGTCAATTATACCCGTAGATGGGTTTATCGATAACCCTGGCCCACCTGAAACAACTTGAAATGTTCCTCCAGTTGCGCCAAAAATCACCGGATTTGGATTAACGTCATTTTTACAATATACATTTTGAGAATAACCAAAACCGGATACAACAAGTATATATCCTGAAGTTTGAATACTTGGAACTGGACAGGCACCATCATTTACTGTAATTGTAAATGGATAATTTCCAGGCAAAAGTGTATTTGCATTTACCGTAAAGGTAACTAAAACAGGATTTGTGCCGCTGGTAATATAAGTACCCCCAATCGGAGCTAAAGAAATATTACTTGTAACTGTTAGAATATTTGTTGTATCGGGGTCAGTAATTAAAGCAGTAAAAATAATTGTCTGACCTTTACAGATTTCTACATTTTGACCTTGTAAAGAAATTGTTCCATTAACAGGATTCAAAGTATCAATTGCCGATACCTGATTCAGACAGTTTTGTAAAACGACTATGGTAACTTCTCTTAATGATGTGCCTATGAGAATCCCATTCCTAAATTCTTGAATTTGTACACCTATGACAGTATATTGAGCCTGATTGGAACAAGGTACAAAAGACATCTGACCGGAAGAAGGAGTAAATACAAAAGCCCCATTTGTGCAAAGGGGTTGGGTTGTTGAAAATCCAGTTCCATAATTTATATTTCCCGCTGGAGGTGCTGCCCCTAAAGGGGTTGATAAAGAGAATACAAGCGAATCTCCATCAGGATCAATTGCGCCAGGATTGTAAAGTGTATTTTGCCCGGCACAGGTGTAAAGAATAGGAATATTGGTGAACTGCGGTGAACTGTTACAGGGCTGAGACCATTGAGGATGATTTGTATTGATAACAGTCTGCACATAAGTACTTCCTGTGTTTGAGCTTAAATTAGTTACAGCACTTGTTCTACAGCATTCACTAAAACTTACAGTAAAATTAGAACAGCCTGTTCCCAATGTAATAACACCGGTATAAGTGTATTCCTGAATACCCGGACTGGAGCCGCCATTACAGGAAGATGTACTGATATTGCATAACTGAGATACTTCTCGAATAGTCGGAGCACCTAAAGCGATAGTTGCGCTGGCTGTACAACCATTATTACCAGTTATACTCAAAGAACCTGCACCGGGTGTAATACCATTACAGTCTCTGTAATAAACCAGTGTAAAGCGGTATCGACCAATTGCAGGGTCAATACATTGATATGTCAAGTCAACTGCAACACCATGAGATGCATTAATATCCTGAGAAAAACCAAGAAAAAAAATAGCGACTGTTAAGATATTGAAAAATAATCGTAGAAGGGAATTCATTTGTGATTATCGTTTATATTTTTAAATGAAAACAGTTTTATTTTTATTAAAAATGCCACTATTCTTAAAAGTTGATTAGAACCAAAAAAATAATTTGAAAAGCAATAATTTAATACAGAACGCAAAGAAAATGATTTTTGTTATGATGTTTCTATTTTTAATAGAATGTAAAGCGCTATAAAATAGTTGCAGCAGCTCTATTTTTAACAATTTCAAGAAAATCATTAGGGTTAAGAGATGCTGACCCTACCAAAGCACCGTCTATGTCTGGCTGGGCAAATAGGTCGGCAGAATTTATAGCGTTACAACTACCTCCATACAAAATTATAGTATCTAATGCTGTCTCTAGGCTATATTTCTGTGCAATATGATTTCTTAATAAAGCATGCATAGATTGAGCCTGTTCGGTGGTTGCAACTACTCCTGTACCGATTGCCCAGACGGGTTCGTAGGCCAAAACAACTTTTTTAAAATCAACTTCTGAAAGTGTAAAAAGATTTTGAAGCTGTTCAATTACGAACGCCTCATGCTTCCCAGTCTCCCTGATTTCTAATTTTTCGCCGCAGCAATAAATTGGAAACAGCCCTGCCTCAATGATTGTTTTTGTTTTTAGCAAAAGCAATTCCGGCTGTTCATTAAAATAAGCCCTTCTTTCTGAATGACCTACTATTATATATTCTGCACCTACAGATTTCAACATGGCTGCACTGACCTCTCCGGTAAAAGCTCCTGTTTTAAGTTGATGACAATTTTGAGCACCTGCATGTAACCAAGGATACTCTTTAAGCATATTATATACTGTCTGAATATGTATAAATGGTGGGCAAATTACAATATCGACAGCTGCACTGAATTTTTCCAATCCTGCAATAATAGTATTAGCAAGAACAAGGCCTTCAATATATTCCTTATTCATCTTCCAATTTGCTACTACCATTTTTCTTCTTTTTACCATTTTTATTAAAATTGAGTGCTAGAATTTTGGTAAAATTACAACATTTCCCGTTACATGCAAAGACTAATTTAAAAAAAGGGCAAAACATTTAAGGATTATTGACAATCAAAAAATAACAAATTGACGAATAATTATTTGGCATTAGTATAAATTAAAAAATTAACGTCATCGTAATTTGATGAAATACAAATTTATTTTTAAACACCTAAATATACTTTTTCGCCCATTATTTTAGGTCTTGTATTTAAAATATATAGATCTAAAAGAGCTTTTGGCCTTGCGAAATATTCACGGAATAATATCTTTGATGACACTTCTTTTGGATACCTGGCATTAAAACCAATAGCATCCATCCCATAATATTTAGCTATAAAAAGTGCTCGGTAGTTGTGAAAGGCTTGAGAAACGATAATGACTTTTTTCTGTTGAAAAATTTCTTTACAACGAATCACAGAATCCAAAGTTCTTCTACCTGCAAAATCCATAGTGATAGCACTTGAAGGCACTCCCAATTCGATAAGCTTTGCGCGCATGTCTCTAGGTTCGTTGTATATTTTATTGCTGTTATCACCACTTACCAAAATATGCTTTACTTTACCCGCGTGATAAAGATCTGCAGCAGCTTTCATCCGGAATGTAAAAAATGGGTTTTCATTGCGTCCGTCTACTGATCTACTTGTGCCTAAAACTAATGCGACTCCACAAGGTTCTAAATCTTCAATCTTATCAATAGTGTACATTTTGCCGACAGATATAATCCAATAATTGCTTACCAATAACGAAAGTATTGCCAGAATAATGGCAATCATAGTTAATCTCAATATTTTTGGCAATAATTTCATATATTCAGACTCTATATTTTTTTCTGCTAAAGACTATAAAAACCATATTATTTTTTTTAAAAAAATATTTATTTATCTTGTACCGATATATAAATCAACTTATTTCGAAAACTTTATTTTAAAATAATTTTATATTAAAACCCAAATTTTCATGAATCTACTCAATCTTTTGCAGGGCTCTATGTCACAAGATATTTTGCAGAAACTTAGCGGACAAATCGGTGCCCAGAACACTGAACAGACACAAAATGCGTCAAATGATATTTTTTCTGCCATGATAGGTGCTATGAGCAAAAACGCAGCAACTCCTCAGGGTGCTGAATCACTTAATAACGCGTTGGAAAAAGACCATAGCGCTAATGCCTTCGGCAATTTTAATATAATGGGCATGTTGGGCGGTTTGGGCGGATCAAACAGTTCCGGCATTCTTAAGCATATTTTCGGTAATCTACAACAGCAAATAACTCAGCAAATTAGCCAAAAAAACGGCATAAGCGAAGAGTCTACAAGCTCTCTGATGACTATGCTTGCTCCGCTCCTTATGAGTCAAATGGGTACGGTAAAACAACAGAATGGCATGAATTCAAATGATCTGCAACAATACCTCCATGGTGAAAAAGAACAGATTAAACAACAAAATCCTCAGGCAAATAATATACTTGGATTTCTAGATGGAAACGGCGACGGAAATATTATGGACGATTTGGGCGGTATGCTCAATAAATTGTTTTAGTCAAAAAAAATCTGAAATTTTGATACATAGCCGCCCAAAAAAAATTCGGGCGGCTTTGTTTTTTATTTTTGTTCTTTTGCCAACTTACTGTGATTACGACTGTAAAGGAAGTAAATCAATAAACCGAGACAAAGCCAAACAGCAAACCATAGCCAATTAGATGCTGCCATACCTGTCAACAGATAGCAGCAGGAAATGAGACCCAAAACAGGAATCAGAGATAAGTTTTTGAGGAATGACAATACACTCATGATGATACAGAGTAGGAAGAAAGTAATCATAGGAATATTATTTTCGGGATGAGCTTTTGAAAAATCAAAGGTATCAATAAAAAAGCCCGGAAACTGAACAATCAAGACAGTAAAAATTAAAGCCAAGGTCAATGGAAAATAATATTTCGCATTTATATAAGGTATTCTGAATTTACCTTTGGTTGGTTCATTATGGTGTTCCAAAGTCTGATCTGGAAGCATAAGCACTCCACCGCAAACCAGCACAAATGCGAAAAGTGTTCCTATACTGGTAAAATCCAAAATAAAACTTTCATCGGTAAAGAACATAGGTACACCTACAACAAATCCCGTTACAATTGTGGCAAAACCTGGTGTTTTATATTTTGGATGTACGTTTGAAAAAGCTTTAGGCATCAATCCGTCACGGCTCATTGTCATCCAAATTCTGGGTTGACCCATCTGAAAAACCAGCATTACACTTGTCATTGCGACTACAGCTGCAATTGACACAATAAACAGCATCCATTTAACTCCTTTCAAAGCAAAAATTTCAGCCAAGGGATCATTTACCCCTAAAACGGTGTAGGAAACCATACCGGTAAGGACCAATGCAAGAATGATGTATATAACAGTACAAATTAATAAAGAATAAATCATGCCTTTAGGAAGGTCTCGTTGAGGATTTTTAGCTTCCTCGGCCAAAGTAGAAACCGCATCAAAACCGATATAGGCAAAGAATACGGCAGAAACTCCGCCCATAACACCACTGAAACCATTTGGCATAAAAGGTGTCCAGTTGTCGATATCAATATAAAAAACACCTACAGCAATTACCAAAGCTACTATTGCAAGCTTTATAACCACCATTGCATTGCTGAAATTTCTTGATTCTTTGGTACCAAAATAGACTAGAGCAGTAATCATAATATTGATCATAACTGCAGGAAGATCAAATACAAGTGCTAATCCTCCAATTTTTGGAGCTGAGGCAATTGCTTTAAAGCCTTCTGATACGGACAAGGCTGCTTGTTCAGTTGTTACAAGCTCCGAAAGGACTTTGCCTCCTTTTATTGCTTCTTTTACTGATTCACTGTTCATCCAACTCATAAAAGCACCATCCTCCATTAACCCTTTCGTATTTCCGGCTAAATATTGTGCAGATTCTGTCGCGAAAACTGATGATTCTGCAAATGCACGGCTCGCAGCGGTGTAGTTGATTGTCAGCCATTCTGGCATATACAGTCCTATACCTTCCAAAAGATTCGTAAAATAACCGCTCCATGAAAAAGCAATATATATATTTCCGATGGAATATTCCATAAGTAAGGCCCAACCGATAATCCAGGCAAATAATTCACCAAATGAAACATAGGCATATGTATAGGCAGATCCTGAAACAGGAACGCGTGCGGCAAATTCTGCATAACACATAGCTGTAAAACCGCAGGCTACAGCACATATAATATAAAGTAAAATAACTGCAGGCCCCCCACTGAAACAGGCATTTCCAATTGCACTAAAAGTACCGCCACCTATTATTGCTGCAATACCAAAAAATGTTAAATCCCTAACTGTCAGTACCTTGTGCATTCCATGACCCTCGCCGTCACCACCTTCATTCAGAACGACGTTTAATGGCTTTTTTCGGAATAAACTATTGAAATCCATAGCTTTTTGTATATTTTGTGATTATTTTTATGTTAGACAATGATACTGATTCGGATAAAAGTACAATTATTCGGATAAAACTGCAAACATATTGTAATTAGATATTACAAACTTTCAAGGCAGTTGCGCAATTTTTCATGCCAATTTTATTGATAATCTTATCATAATGTATATTTCTAATAGGTTCAATCTTGTAAAGCAGCCTTCTGGCTCCATATTTTCCTCAGTTCCAAGAAACTTTTCATGAATATGAGCGGAAATAAAATAGTTCACTAAAACAAAATAAGATCATTTTCACAACTCGACACAAAGAAAAAAGAAAAATAGAAATACTGCTTTTTTATTTTTGTTTTAAAGTAAAAACAATCGTTCAAAGTAGCTCAAAGGCTTGAAATGATATCAAAAATTATAAAAATACTTCTTTTCTAATGACTACTTTTACCCAAAAATTCGAAATAGCCTTAAACGGATTTTTTTACAAAAATGAATTATTGAAGAATTTCAATAACTAAATAACCCGGGTTAATATATTTATGAGAACAATATTTTATTTTTTGCTATTTTTTACAATTACAATAAACTCCTGTATGTTTACCAATAATAAGGGTATTTCGGAAAAAGATCATGTTAAAAAAATCAATGACAGTATAATTGACCCACAATTGCAAAAACTGCTAGATTCTTCAAAACTAAGCGGCTCCATTTTAATTTTCGATGTTGAAAAAGGAAAATATTTTTGTTCCAATGATTTTGCTTTGACTAAAAAAGTCTTTCTTCCTGCCTCTACCTTCAAAGTTCCGAATACCCTGATCGGGCTTGAAACAGGTATCATAAACATCAATACTATCTTCAAATGGGATGGCAAAAAAAGAAAACTAAAAATTTGGGAGAAAGACCTGAATCTGCACGATGCTTTTCATGCTTCCTGTGTACCTTGCTTTCAAGAATTGGCTGAAAAAATCGGTCCGAAAAGGATGCAGGAATATCTGAATAAATTTGAATATGGCAATTCAAATATAAGTCTGATAACATAAAAGTTTTTTGGCTGGAAGGAAATGCCCTCAAAATTACGATGTCAGATCAGTTGGCTTTTATTAAAAAACTCTACTATGAAAAACTGCCTGTTAAAGCTGAAAATATGAAAATATT
>JBIKQC010000247.1:0-7247 GCA_044349855.1 Saprospira sp. | reverse complement strand
CTCCACTGCGCAGAAACGGAATCGGATAACGGCTGAAATAAAGGGCCTCTGCTGTTTTTTTTGACCAAACCGCTTTCACTACATTGGAATTTTGAAGCTGCTCTTCCTTCTCAATTTTTTTAACCATGGTGGTCACCTTTCCCTTTTCGAGTCCTTCTGCCAAAAGTTTGAGCTGCTGAGGCTGAACAAAAGGCTCGTCGCCCTGCAGATTGATTACAAAATCAAAATGCTGATTATTTTTATTAAGGATTCTCAATACTTCTCCGCAACGGTCTGTTCCACTAAGGTGCGAAGATGCCGTCATTATTGCCTTTCCACCTCTTGATGTAACAACATCAAAGATTCTCATATCATCTGTGGCCACAAAAACATGCTGTAACCCTGCTTCCACAGCACGCAAATAAACCTGCCAAACCATAGGTTCTCCATTAATTTCCACCAAAGGTTTTCCGGGGAAACGGGTGGAGGCAAAGCGGGCAGGAATAACTGTTAAAATATTTTTCATTTAAAACGATATTTTCAAAAACAAAAAGTACTTAATTCTACTGAATCATTTCTGTAAAGTAATTTTCAAGCCAAAAAAGTGCTTTTTCAATTATTAAAAGAAGGCGGAGTTGCATTTATTACTCGAATCCGCCAGCCAAAAATTGATAATACAATTTTATCTGTTTTATCTGTATAAAATTTAACCTTTTTGGCATCGGGTAACTATAGGAAAAGAAATGTCAACACCATGAAACCAAGCCCGAAAAATAAAACTGATATTTAACCTGTAGGTAGTGCCGTCAAAGCAATTAAACCACATTCCATACAATATCAATTTAAAAGCAGTCCGTCAAAATAAAACAGAAAATTAAGTAAAAAAATAAATAAACTGAATAGTATAATTTATTTCGTTAACTATTAAAGTTTATTGGAGTATTTCGTATTTTTGCATTAACAAATATATCATTTGAAAGTAAAAGTAATACTTCTCATAATGCAAAATAATATAAGCAGCAAATATTATCCTGAATATCAATATATTGAACTAAATATTAAGGGCGTTGTTGATACATCTTCAGCTAGAGATGTTTTCACACATGCTTTTTCCATGATGAAAATACACCAATGCAATAAAGTCTTTTTCGATTTTTCAGAAACATTATCATTGTCGACAACTGCAGATAATTTTCATTTCGCGAAACATATACCTGAAATGATAAAGCAGTATGATCTCAAATGGTGTATTTATTATAAAAACGACCCTTATATGTACGAGTCTATCAGTAATATTATTAAAACTTTGGGGGTAGAGCGAATAAAAATAATTGACAATGAAATAATTGCCAAAGAATGGCTCCTGAATGACTGATTTAAAAGCTGTATCCCATTTGTAACATTACATAGTCGGCCAAACCGAAATATGCTCTGATGTGTACGCCTATCCAAGCCTGGTTTTTTAGGTATTTATAGGGCAGTCTCGGATAGAAATTCAGCCCGGTCTGCGTAGGAATAAGACTGCGCTGGTAGACATGTTTATTCAAGTAGAGTCCGCCCATTGCAAAAAAACCGAAGCGGCCAAAGAGCCATTCGTGACCCAACCAAAAAGCATATCGGTCAAAATCCTTACGCTCATAGAGCGAACTGCCGTTATTTTCAAAAAACTGATAGACTGAGCTATTGAAACTATATTCCAGTCCGGCCCATAGGGAACGGCTACGTTTGTAGTGCCATTGAGCGCCAGAATTTACCACATAAACCGGAAAAAAAGGACCTCTTGAAACGGTGGCAGTCATGCCCAATCCCAACTGAACAAAGGGGCTGAAGCGTCTTTTAAACTCCGGAAGCATTGACATATCTACTTCCATTGCCGTTTTTTTTACATCGTAGTGCCAGAGAATACCTGTCTGAAAAGCAGGTATATTAATACCCAGATTGGGCGACATGGCATTGCCATTGGAATAATGGAGTAACGAAACCTTCATAAAAGGTTCCCAGTCACCAACTCTATAGGCCAGTTGCAATCGGCCGGAAACATAGGAATTCAGATTTGTCCCGATGACTATATTTGTAGTGTTAAAAAAACTGTTGAATTTTTTAGTCAGAAAGGCAATCCCCCAGCCCATCTGCAATTGCATGGAAAAAGGAGCAGGTTTTAACAGATTAAAACTCATGAGTGGAGTCAGTCCTATAGCCTCTCCCATTGCAGCATTATTACCAAAGGTCTGTAAGGATGCAGTCAGGTTCAGTATTGCTTTCGGATTCAGTTTTGACCAGTAACGGCTAATTTCGGGGCTGCTTGTCCAGCTGGTTTCAAAATAATGTGAGGGTCCGTTCAATTTAGGGAAACGGGGATGATTGGGAATAGTGTAGCCCATTCCATATCCTATTCCCAATGCTCTGTCCTGTGCCGAAAGACTGTAACACAAACAAATCAGGCTCAGAAAAAAAAGTAATTTAAAGCCCTTGCGCATAAACTATTTATTGTTTGATCTGCAACAAAGATATTAAAATAGTAATTAAATTCTGAAAATGTCCGCAGCTAAACGCTAACAGAGATTTTTTTTGAACCCCCAAGTAAAAAATTTACGGTAAAATTTCAGCTTTTCATTTTGGGCTTTTGATTTAAAGAATGTATCTTTCTATCCAATACTCCAAAATATAAATAACAATATGGCCATACATGTAGGTCGCTGGGACTGCCGGCAGTGCGGACACATTGGTATCATGGGCCCTGAAACAAAATGCATCAATTGCGATGCCCCTCGTCCAAAAGGCGTTCGTTACTATCTTCCGGGCGATGCACAAATTGTCACAAACGAAGAAGAAATTAAAAAAGCCAAGGCTGGGGCCGATTGGCGCTGCTCCTTTTGTGAAACCAACAATAAAGCTTACAATATCGCCTGTACAAGTTGCGGCAACCTGCGCACTGCCTCAGATAAAAAGCTGGAAGCGCGTGAATATATGCTTAATGAGGTGCCTACCAACAGCAATAAGGCAAAATCACTGATGACTCAGGATAAGGTCAATGGCCGTTATCCCACAAATACTGAAACTAAATCGGCATTCAAAGCGACTAATAAATTACTTTGGTGGTCACTCGGACTTAGCGGTTTTGTCATTTTTGTACTGATATTCCTGCTCAGCATTAAGCATAAAATCACGGTTGATGTGGTGCAAATGCACTGGGAAAGAGAAATTTCTACCGAAGAATATAGAGCAGTTACAGAAGAAGATTGGAGAGTCCCTTCGGGTGGCACTGAAATCAGCAGTCATCAGGCCATTCACCATTATATAGATATACCTGACGGATATGAAAATAAAACAAGAACTGTACAGGTAAAGGTTGGAGACGAACAGTATGTCTGCGGTAAAAGGGACATGGGCAACGGTTATTTTGAGGACAAATACTGTTCAAGACCCATTTATGACAGCAGGACAGAAACCTACCAAGAGAAGAAATACCGCAAAGAACCCGTTTATCAGACAAGATATAAATACAGTATTTACCGCTGGAGGCCAGGGGGCAGTATAAAAACAAGCGGAAATGATAAAAATGCACAATGGGGCGATGCTTCGGGACTGCAAAACAACGCTTACCGAAGAGAAAATGGCCGAAAAGAAACTTATCTGGTTTATGTAATGGATGAAAAACAGAAAGAACAGAAGAATAAAGTCTCTTTTGGGACCTGGGGGAAAATAAATATTGGTGATAAAATTCTAGCTTATCGGGATGCTTTGGGCAAATATAGGGGTTTGGCGGAGCGATAAGATTCCACTAAAACTTTGATCAAAAATTTGAAAATCAATAAAATAAATTCACCTAATGACAGCCGAAGAAGTAATGATAGAACTGGCCTCCTACGGAGATGCTCAGACCAAGAAAACACTGATGACTCATGGGGCAAAGGATCCGCTTTTTGGCGTAAAAGTAGCTGACCTGAAAAAGATTCTGAAAAAGACCAAAAAGAACCATGAACTCTCTTTGGAACTCTTTGCTACCGGTAATTCTGACGCCATGTATCTGGCCGGACTGATGGCCGATGAAAAGAAAATAACCAGAGCTCAATTGGAAGCATGGGCAGAAAAAGCCTATTGGTCCTATTTGAGCGAATATGCAGTGCCTTGGGTCGCTTCTGAAACGCCTTTCGGATTTGAATTGGGATTAAAATGGATAGAATCAGACCAGCCAAATATTGCTGTTAGCGGATGGGGAACACTCTCAAGCTGCGCAGCACTGCACACTGATACTGAACTGGATATTGAAAAATACAGTCAGTTACTGGATCGGGTAGCCAAAGAAATTCATACCGCCTCCAATCGTGAACGGTACTGCATGAACGGTTTTGTCATTACGGTTGGCTCCTTCATCAAGGAATTGTCAGAAAAAGCTATTGCCACAGCAAATAAAATTGTAACTGTTACAGTGGATATGAACGGTACCGCCTGCAAGGTTCCTTTTGCAACAGATTATATTAAAAAAATTGCAGCCAAAGGACAGATCGGCAAGAAAAGAAAAACTGCAAGATGTTGATTTACATAAACTAAACTACCAAAATTCATGAAAATTCTTTCAGACAATAAACACTATTTTTATTTCCTGCTCATGCTCTTCGGGGGCGGACTGACTTTTTACTATGCTATTTTGGGTACAATTGCTCATGATGGAAATTTTAATGCCGCAGAATTTATCATGAGCACTTGGACTTCCGATTATTACGCCAGAAGCCTGACCTTGGATTTTTGGACAGGTACTATTGCAGGCACTTTTTTTCTGCTTGTGGAAGGCGTAAGACTGAAGATGAAAAAAATCTGGATATATCTCATACTAACTGTCATGATTGGCTATGCTTTCGGATTTCCGCTGTTTCTTTTTATGAGAGAACTGAAGCTTAAAAGTCTGAAAAACTAACTAAAAATTACTCGAATGAAAATTGATTTTCTTACTTAGCTTTCTTTTATTTATCGTAACACAATTTGTCGAATGCTAAAACTGCAAACAGCGAAATAAGCCCGGAAATTAAAAATTTAATGATAAATGGGTAAATAGTCCGCACCAATTTTATCATTTATTTTTGAAAGGCAAAATGCTGATTAACATAGAACTTAGTACTTTTTTAAAAATATTGGCCTTTAGGGGAACTTTCAGTTTGGCATTGAATTTGGACTCCGGCAGATAAGACTACACAAATCCACTTTTATAAAATTATTTGATTACTAAATCTTTATATTATGAAACAAATTCTTTTCCTATTAAATACACTGCTCATTTGTACAGGCCTGTTGCAGGCGCAGACGACCTCAAATCTGGTTGTTTTTTCAGAAAATGGCAATCCTTTTTATCTAATAGTCAATGGCGTAAAGCAAAATACCATTCCCCAAACCAACATAAAAATTACCGGACTCAGCAATCCAAGCAATTCTGTTTTGGTCATCTACGATGACAAAAATTTAGGCACTGCCAAACAAAATTTTTATTTCCAGGAAATGGGCGTAGAAGTTACGGGCAAAATTACCCAAACAAAAAAAGGTTTTAAAATCAGATATTTTGGTGAAGTTCCTATCAGCGAATCAAAAAATAACCCAAATCAGTACACTGTACCTTTTCAGAATATAGAACCTTTGAATCAGACTAATCAGGTAGTAACAAACCCACCGGTAGAACAACCTGTTATAAATAATAATCAGCCGCAAAACAATCCTGTAGAACCTGTAGTTCAGCCGGTTCAGCCAACTGTTCAGCCAACTGTTCAACCGGTTCAGCCAACTGTTCAGCCGGTTCAGCCTGCAGTTCAGCCTACCCTTCAGCCTGCAGTTCAACCAAATACGGCAACTTCCGTCAATATGAACTACAGATGGGTGGCAGGAAAAAGCTACAAATTTTCCGTCAATCAGGTCGATGATGTTAATACTTCTGTTATGGGCATGACTATGAAAGACAAATTCACCACAAAAACAGAGTTTGATATGTATATCAATTCGGTTGCTGCAAATGGTGAAGCCAACGGAACTTTATACCTGATCGATTTTAATGTTACAGATTCAAGAGGTGCTGTAATGGCGACAGTTAACGATTTACCTGTCAATGCAGTGAGAAGCGATTTCAAAGTGGATGTAAAAGGTAATTTCGTTTTCCTTAAAAAAATAACACTCATTACTACTGCTCAGGGTAATATACTGGCTTATGCAAATGCCGATGACAACTCTGTGCAAATGGGCACTCAGGCCGGTGAATTCAAGGTAGAGGCTTATGCCGAATTTGATCCCAAAACTGGTAACCTAAAATCAGGTTATACCCTCAGACAGGGACAACAACTGGTACAGCTCAATGTTAAAGCTGATGAGAACACAGATATGATTGAAGTATTGCCTTATGATTATCTTTCCATGCTGGCTTTGCCTGAAGCTGCAATCAGTCAGGGCGATATGGCTAAAATTACAACAGGTATTTATACAATCGATATCCTTGCAAAGTCAGTCAATAGCGGGGTGGCACTTATGAACTATAAAATGTCCTCCGATAAGAGCAAAAATATTACTGACGGTTCTGCCGAGGTAAAAACCCAAAATTCATCCATGATGATGGATATGCCAATGCAGAATATGATGGAACTGACCGATGAAGACAAGCAGGCAATGGATATCGGCAAAGCCATGATGCCAAATTTGACCTGCGATTTTGACAGCTATTTCAATTACAATGAAGGCATGTTTTCTAACGTAAAAGGAATTATGACAACCACAATCAATGCTATGGGCATGAAGATGGAAGTTATCAGTAATTTGGATATGAGAAAACTCTAGTTTTTAACTGATAGTATTTTGCAAAAGGTTTTGGTTCGCCAAAACCTTTTGTTGTTTTTTGGCGAATTGATTCAATTGAATGAGTTTTGTTTATTCAGAATTAATGCAGATATTTGTTTAGGCAATTTCTTGGATTCATTAAATCGGTTTAGGCACAATGACAGAACTTGAACACTTGCTGACGCATGCACACAAAGCGCAAATGGTAGCCTGGATAGAAGCTCATCCCGAAAATTTTGAGGAAATGATCCAACTTGCTCTGTCCAACAAACTGCCCTATTCCTGGCGGTCTGCTTGGCTTTTGTGGGACTGTATGGAACCGAATGATCCTCGCGTCAGCAAGTATGCCATTGAATTAACTGAAGCAATTAAAGGGAAGGCTGACAATCAGGTAAGAGAGCTTTTTAAAATCCTACAGATGATTGATATAGAAGGAGAAGCAGAGGGTAAACTCTTTGATA
>JBIKQC010000246.1:0-7255 GCA_044349855.1 Saprospira sp. | reverse complement strand
AATTGATTGGAAACAGCAAGGTAAAGGATGAGATATTAAACGGTAAAATGGGCCCTGAAATCAGAAAAGAATGGACAAAAGATCTGGATGCTTATAAAAAATTGAGAAAGAAATATCTGCTTTATTCGGAATAGTTTATTTTAATAATTTAGTTTACAATAAATTTTGTTATGAAAAAAAATATAGCACTTTTTACATTTTGTGCTTTGTTAAATGTCCTGAATGCTCAGGATATTATGACACCTGAACTGCTTTGGAAACTTGGCAGAATAAGTCCTGTCGGTATCTCATCCGACGAAAAATCAGTTATTTATCGTGTAACACATTACGATGTTCCGGAAAATAAAAAATCAACCAAAATTTATCAATTGAACTTCAGTGATGGAAAATCCGGTTTGATTGAGTCTGTCGGATCATTGGTTAAAGATAAAAATATATCTCCTGACGGGAAGTTTATGCTCTTTAGTGAAGATGTAAAAATTAAAAAAGTAACCGCTCAGGATTATTATCCTGAATATAAAAATGCCAATACCTACATTATAGATAACCTGCACTATCGTCATTGGGATCACTGGGAAGATGGAATGTATGGTCACGTAATGTTTAAAGAGAACAATAGTTCTGCCGAAGCGGTAGATATAATGGCGGGAGAACCTTATGACAGTCCCCAAAAACCTTTTGGCGGTGATGAAGATTATATTTGGAGTCCCGATTCTAAATTTATCATGTACGTCTGCAAGAAAAAATTGGGTACAGAATACGCTACAAGCACCAATACAGATATTTATTCCTACAGCTTTGCTGATAAAAAAACGATAAATCTGACTAATGGAATGAAGGGATATGACACACATCCCGAATTTTCTCCCAATGCTGTTTTTTCTTGGTTGTCAATGGCTCGCGATGGCTTTGAAGCCGATAAAAATGATATTTATATCATGAAATGGGGCAAAAGGGTTAATCTTACCGCACATTGGGATGGGACTGTTGAATCATTCAAATGGAGTAAAGACAGTAAAAAAATCTATTTTATTGCTGCCACCAATGCTACCAAACATTTGTTTGAGCTGACAGTACCAAACTCAGCAAATGAAAAGGCTGTAATCAAACAATTGACTGTCGGTGAATATGATGTGAACACAATAATTGGTCAAACTGCCGATCAGATGATTGTGTTACGCAACGATTTCAATCATGCCTCCGAAATTTACAGTGTAGATCTCGGTTCCGGCAAAATGAAGCAGCTTTCAAATGTAAACGATGAAATTTATGGAAAAATTAAACTCTGCAAAACTGAAAAACGCAGGGTAAAAACAACTGACAGTTTAAATATGCAGGTTTGGGTAGTTTATCCGCCAGATTTTGATCCTGCAAAAAAATATCCGACCTTATTATATTGTCAGGGCGGCCCGCAGTCGGCACTCACACAGTTTTATTCTTTCCGTTGGAATCTTCAGCTGATGGCCTCTCAGGGCTATATTGTTGTTGCACCTAATCGTCGTGGTATGCCCGGATTCGGAGTGAAATGGAATGAAGATATCAGCACCGATTGGGGCGGTCAATGTATGAATGACTACCTCTCTGCAATTGATGATGTTTCTAAAGAATCATATGTCGATAAAAATCGTCTTGGTTGTGTAGGTGCAAGTTTTGGCGGTTATTCTGCCTTTTATCTGGCTGGAAAACACGAAGGGCGCTTCAAATCCTTTATTGCCCACTGTGGAATTTTTAATTTCCAAAGTATGTACGGTACTACAGAAGAGGTATTTTTCAGTAATTGGGATATGGGCGGACCCTATTGGGAAAAAGGCAATGCCAAAGCCCAAAAAACATATACCGATTTTAATCCTATCAATTTTGTACATAAATGGGATACACCAATTTTTATCATACATGGTGGCAAGGACTATCGGGTGCCATATTCACAGGGTATGGAGGCTTTTCAGGCCGCGCAATTGCGTGGAATTAAAAGTCGATTTCTTTATCTGCCTGATGAAAATCACTGGGTAATGAATGCCCAAAATGCCATGGTTTGGCAGAAAGAATATTTTCGCTGGTTGGCCGAAACATTGAAATAAAACCTTATGTAAACGCGTTATTTGCAGATTTGACAACTTTTTAAAAGTTGTCAAATCTTTTTTGCGCGTGATTTCGGTTTTATTGTCAATCACCTTGATTACTTTCTAACGAAAATCGGTATTGTCTGATTTCCTGAAAAACATCCTGATGAGTTTTATGGAAATTATCTTTTCCCCCAAAGAAATCTAATACAATATTTTTGCTGAGTATTGATTTTCCGCCTTTTGCCATTTTGTTATAAGAACTGAAATGCCATTCCCTGAAATCATTAGTTAGTCCATGCATTTGTGGATTGCCGTGAATGTATTGCACTAGTTTTTTGAAATAGTAATCATTATCAACAAATGACCTTTTGAAAGGTGTCTGAAAAAGAGTGCCGGTCCTGTTTTGCTGTTTATTGAAAGCCATTGAATATGATTGAAAAAATTTTCTGAATTGATGACTCACAATATCATGTGTTGTTTTTGTAATGTCAATTTGTTCCGTATCTCTGAAATTAGCCAAATTTTTTATGCCAATCAGCAAATGAAAATGATTGCCTAAAAGGCAATAGGAATATGTTTCCAAGACTGGATCGAGGTATTTTTCATACTGTTTTAGAAAAAAATCGTAGTTGCCTTCGTTGCAGTAAAGTGGTTTTCTGTCAACACTTCTATTGTAAATGTGATAGTTGCGCCCTTCTTCAAATTGAGTGTAATAATGTTCTGTAATTGCCACCTTGTTAATTATTTTTTGTAATGATACAATTGAATTCGACACAAAATTATTCTCAGATTCACAGAAAAACAATTTTTCTTTTTTCAATTATATTCAGACCAAACGCGTACATATGTACATACATACACCCATGCGAACATGCACAAGATTTGACAACTTTTTAAAAGTTGTCAAATCTATGGGCATGCGCAGGGCGGATTCAAAAAAAGCGGCTATCTTTGCCGCTGGTTATTAAAAACAGAGAAATGGACATCAGCAGTATACTTTTATTTCAGGATACAGGATCACTCATACTGAGTGCCCCGCTTACCCTTGCTATCATCGTCATTACAGGTATTACTTCCTATCAGGCATTCAATAATCAGGATCTCTATCTGAAACTGATATTCAATCCTAATACCATCCAAAAACGAAAGGAATGGTACCGCTTTTGGAGTTATGGATTACTGCATGCAAACTGGATACACTTGGGTTTGAACCTCTTCGTACTGTTCGGATTCGGAATTTCAGTAGAATTGGCCTATAAAGAAGTGTTTGGGCCTTTTGGCAGCATTTATTATCTGCTTCTCTACGGACTTGGACTGGCTGCCTCTTCTTTGTTTGATTATTTCAAACATAAAGATAACTATAACTATAATGCAGTAGGAGCCTCCGGTGCAGTATCAGCTGTGCTTTTTGCAGCAATTCTCTTTAATCCTACACAGATACTGCTTATCTACGGAATTATTCCTATTCCTGCTGTAATCGGCGGGGGATTGTACCTTGCTTATTCCTATTATATGGCTAGAAAAGGTAATGATAATATCGGACACGACGCGCATTTTTGGGGAGCTGTATGGGGCTTTACCTTCACAGCAATTCTCGATTACAGATTGCTTTGGTTGTTTTGGATGCAAATTACAACTCCGGGAATGTGGGGATGGTGACCTTATTAGTCCTTGAAAATATAATTTAATTCAATTTCCAATTCCGGAAAAATAGTTGATTTTATTTTATCATCCACAGTAAACAACCTTGAACCAATGTATTTTCCCGCTTCGTTCAGATTGTATATAATTACTGATTTTTCCAAAGGGAAGACAATCCAGTACTCTCTAACCCCATTTTCTTCGTACAAATCATATTTGTCTTTCAGTTCTTTTTTTGAATTGCCGGGAGAAAGAATTTCAATTATCAGGTCAGGAGCTCCTATGCATCCTCTGTCGTCAAGTTTTTTTCTGTCACAGATGATACAAAGATCAGGTTGAACTACGGTTGTGATTAGCTCATCTTTATTCTCATCTTTTTTATTGGAAAACCTAACATCAAATGGAGCAGCATATAAATTACAGTGCTGCCCTGAAAAGTAATTACCCAAAAACAAAAAAAATCGTCCTGAAATTTCCTGATGATTTCTATTAGGTGCAGGTGCCATTTTAAATATTATTCCTTTGATAATCTCAACAGTATCATCAAAAGACCATTTAAGATAATCAGCATAGCTGTATCTTTTTTCCATATCTAAATTGAATTTACCCATATTCAGTTTTTATTAAATGCATAAGTTGTAAATAAAAGTCTACGTAATATAAGCATAAAAAATCATTTATTAGAGAAATTTAAATTGGAAATCGCCAGAAATACCCAGCCAATGATAAAAAACACCCCACCAATAGGTGTTATAGGTCCGAGAATTGGAGCTAAGGAAGATAATCCGGCAATATCTCTAATGGCCAATAAATAAAGAGAACCCGAAAAAAAGAGGGTACCGACAATGAAACAAATTGCAGCATAGCCCAAAAATTTACTATTATAATTCAATTTGCCCAAAATACCGCATGCAAGCAGCGCAGGAACATGATAAAATTGATAAGAAACACCAACTTTGAAAATTTCCAGGTGTTTTTCATCTAAATTCTCTTTAAGAAAATGTGCAGTAAAAGCACCCAATATGACTGCAACAGCACCGAAAATAGCAGCTGTAAAAAGAATTTGATTAGGTTTCATATTAAGTTTTTTTATAATTAATTTATCTTCCAAACTTCCATTTTTGTCTTGACGTTTTCAAGCAGACTGTTTCTGACAGAAATTGTCAACAATATATCAATATCACTGTATTCAGTATTAATTACCGAAATTACCTGCGCTTTTAAAAACTGCATGACATCGCTGAGCAGGGTATAGGCAAACCTAATTTCTAAAGTTGATTCTACAATTTTCTCTTCAATTTCTGAGATTTGAAGGGCTTCTTTTGCCGATTCTTTATAAGCAGCTATCAATCCGGAAGTGCCCAATTTTGTGCCGCCATAATAGCGGACAACAACAATCAGCACATTGGTCAATCCAAAACTGTCTATCTGTCCCAAAATTGGCCTGCCTGCTGTTCCGGAAGGCTCTCCGTCATCATTTGCCCGATATTGTTTCCCTTCTGTGCCCAAACGGTAGGCGTAACAATGATGCGTAGCTTTGAAATGCTCTTTTCTTAAAATGTCAACCCGCTCTTTTACTGCCTCTTCCGACTGTACAAAGTAAGCATAGGCGATAAACCTGCTGCCTTTTTCTTTTGTTTCAGCGATAGTTGGAGCGGCAATTGTGAGATAGGTATCCATCTTTACTAATTTGATATTGATCCGTAAATAAACGATTTTTCAGAACTTATTTTTCCAATATAATCGGTTCTGTATAGGGCATAGGCAGACTGTCTTTCAGTGTATCAAATAACTTTCTGACTGCTGCTTCTCCTTTTTCTCCAAGATCTATACTGCAATGATTTACATAAAGCTGAATGTGTTTTTGCATGACATCAAATTCCATTTCCTGCGCATGTGCACAAACATAATCCCGGGAAGCATTGGGGTGAGCAAAGGCATATTCTACACTTCTTCTGAGTACACGGTTTATTTTTTGTGCTAAATCTTTATTGAAATGACGTCTGCCAACGATGCCGCCCAATGGAATTGGTAAACCGGTTGTCTTTTCCCAATATTCCCCCAAATCCATTACTTTTATCATTCCCCGTTCGTGATAGGTAAAACGGTTTTCATGGATTATTACCCCCAAATCAACATTTCCGTTTAGTAAGGCAGCTTCAATATCTGAAAATAGCATTTCCACTCTGTTCTTAGCTTCCGGAAAGGCAAAACTCAACAGAAAATTAGCTGTAGTATAACGGCCGGGGATGGCAATTTTTAGACTATTGATTTCTTCTTGATTGATTGCTCTGCAAGAGACCATTAAAGGGCCACAATTGTTTCCCAAAGCAGAACCGCTTCGTAAAAGTATATATTTATCAGTTAGATGCGTATAAGCGTGGTAACTGAGTTTTGTGACATCCAATTCTCCGGAAAATGCCTTTCGGTTCAATTCTTCCACATCGGCCAAAATTACTTCAAATTCAAGACCTTCAGTATCAATTCTGCCATGTACCATCGCATCAAAGATGAAGGTGTCGTTGGGGCAGGGGGAATATCCAAGTGTCAGTTTCATATTATATAAGATTTTCAGATTGTCAGAAACGAAGTTCCGTGCAACGAAGTCAGATTGTCAGAAGATAGATTTACAGAAGGAGATTGTCAAATATTTAGAATTACTCTCTAGCCTTTTACTTTAATCTTTAATCTTTAATCTTCGTTCCTTCAAAATTGTAGAGCTCACTCCGTTCGGTTCTTGGAAGCTTAAAATAAATCAAGCTCGGCTTATTATAACTTTGCGTTATACTTTTTTTGCTTTACGGTAAAATAAAGATAGTCAGAAGAGATTGTCACTTCTGTGAGCACAGCATAGCTAATTAAATAATTTTCCAATTCATAATTATAGAACTCTCTCCGTTTGGTTCGTAATTTTAAAATTCCCTAAACCCTTTTCTTATCCCTATATCTTTTATAAGCTTTAATACCCAGTGTTAACAAAATTCCAAACAAAATGATGGCAATAAAGGCATAAATAAAGTCGAGTCTGCTTTTGAAAACAGCCAAAAGCACAATAGCCAAGAGCAGTACAGTTGCAATTTCATTGTAAAAACGCAATTGTGTTGAACTCATCGGAATTGATCCGGCAGCCAGTTTTTTAATAATTTTACTGTTATAATGGTGATATCCTGTCAACAAAAACACGAAGCCCATTTTCCAGTGCATCCAGATATTTGCTGTAAACCATTCCCAACCGTAATAAAAAATCATGGTCAGTCCTCCGATATAGGTTAAAACCATAGCCGGATTCATAATAATGGAATATAGCCTTTTTTCCATTATGCCAAACTGATTAGCCATTAAACTCCTTTCCGGTTCGGGCTTTTCAAATGCCTCAACATGATAAATAAAGAGTCTTGGCAGATAAAAAAGTCCTGCAAACCAGCTGATCAATCCTATAAAATGTATGGTTTTTCCAACCTCGTAAATCCAAAACATAAGCTAAATATAAAGATAATTAGATGTTTATAAAATAGTGAAATTTCATTTGCCTATCAAAGAAATTAAAATTA
>JBIKQC010000245.1:0-7261 GCA_044349855.1 Saprospira sp. | reverse complement strand
ACATTGCCCAGTTGATGCCGATAATTAGGGGAGTTCCCCAAATTTTAGGACCTAAAGTGCCGCCGTAACTGTATTCTCCAAAAAGTAAACCTGACTGTACCCCTAACAATTCAATAACAAAACCACATAAATAACAGATTACAAGCGCAATATAGAGCACAGTTGATTTATTCTTATCGGCTAAAACAGCAATAATAAATGTTACCAGCAGATTAATTGGTGTGAGCAACATGAAATTTTCATGAAGTGGCACTGTAACACCTATTATTCCTACAATATATAGAATAAAAAGTACTCGAATGGGCGTTAAAATCTGAAAAATCTGCATGATAGAAATTGTATTGGAGAATCTATTTTCTTTTGAAGGTAAAATTCTTTCCGCCGGTATAAATGAGTAATTCACTACCTGAAAAATGTTTAATTACCCATTTTTCTTCCAATCCGTTGAAAGCTGTTATTGTAAGTGATTTTTTATCTTCGTTCAATATCCAGGAAGCAGGTGTATCAGTGGCAAAAAAAGTATAGTGCATTCCGCCTTTTGGCCTCAGATTAATACCTAAATCATCCTGATCAAGCACATCTTTCTCAATTTTTACCAGTTTCCAATCGCCATAAAGCTGCTTTTCAGAACTAATTTCGATACCTTTCAGTAACATCGGATCCAATTCTTCAGCTGTTTTGGGTCTTTTATAATCAACAGTTTTCACAAACTGCATTTTTTGATCCTTATCCAAAAAAACCAGTTTTTTATCCGTCAATTCCAGGATTTTCCACTCTTCATCAGATTTCTCGTTACTGCTGTAAATGAATTTCCTGTCGGGCGAAAAAGCCCAACTGCAGCTTACTTCCTCTGTCTGAGATTTCAGGATCATTGTCTCTTCGCTAACTTCCAATTGCAGGTCAATAACATTTGGCAAAGCTTTAGCATTTATCAACTCCAACTTCCAAGTGCCTGGAAACAAGCTGGGGTCGAAGTCCTGTGCATACAAGGCCATTGATATGAAAAGTAAAATTATTGACATGATAAATCTCATAGCTGTCAAATTAAAAAGCTCTCTCTTTTGCAGAGAGAGCTTTAGAAAATAAAAAGGAATTTCTTTGATTAAATCTTATGCGAGTTCTTCGCGGATTTTATTCAGTGCTGAGCCGGATTTAACCCATTCGATCTGCTGCTGATTATATGTATGTTTTACTTCAAAGCTTTCCTGTGTTCCATCTGCATGGTGAAGGATCACTTTGAAGTTTTTGCCCGGAGCAAATTCATCAAAACCGACGATATCGATTTTATCATCCTGACGGATCAGCTCATAATCGGCATTATTAACAAAAGTAAGCGCCAACATACCCTGTTTTTTCAGGTTTGTTTCGTGGATACGTGCGAAAGATTTCACGACAACCGCTTTTACCCCAAGGAAACGCGGCTCCATAGCAGCATGTTCGCGTGATGAGCCTTCACCATAGTTCTCTTCTCCGAAAACAATTGTACCAATGCCTGCAGAACGATATGTGCGACCCGACTGAGGAACAGGCATGTAGGTATTTTCTACAAAATTGAGTACAGAATTAGTCTGCTCGGTAAAGTAGTTCACCGCACCGATAAGGCAGTTTTCAGAGATATTCTCCAAATGTCCGCGGAATTCCAACCATGGGCCGGCCATAGAAATGTGGTCAGTTGTACATTTGCCTTTAGCTTTGATGAGCAGGCGCATATCTTTCAACTGAGTGGCAGTAATCGGTGCAAAAGGTTTCAGCAACTGCAGTCGACGGGAAGTCGGATCTACAGAAATCTGGAAGGCAGAACCATTTTCAATTGGTGCCAGATAACCTGCATCTTCCACAGCAAAACCGCGTGTTGGCAGTTCTTCTCCGAAAGGCGGATCCAATTTCACCTGCTCACCGTTTTCATTGGTAAGCGTATCTGTCATTGGATTGAAGGTCAAATCACCGGCAATTGCAAAGGCTGTAACGATCTCGGGTGAAGCCACAAATGAGTGGGTTCCTGCATAACCATCGGCACGTTTGCTGAAATTGCGGTTGAAAGATGTAATAATGGAATTTTTGCGGTTGGGGTCATCAATATGACGATCCCACTGTCCGATACATGGGCCGCAGGCATTGGCCAAAACTACACCACCTATTTTCTCGAAAACATCGAGCAGCCCATCACGCTCAACAGTGAAACGGATTAGTTCTGATCCGGGTGTAATCGTGAATTCAGCTTTAGCTTTCAAATTTTTATCAATAGCCTGACGTGCAATAGAGGCAGCGCGGCTAAGATCCTCATAAGAGGAGTTGGTACAGGAACCGATCAGTCCGACTTCCAAACGCTGAGGATATCCTTTTTCACGAACTGCATTGGCAAATTCGGACAAAGGCCAGGCAAGATCCGGTGTATAAGGTCCGTTGATATGCGGTTCAAGTACTGAAAGATCAATTTCGATTACCTGATCGAAGTATTTTTCTGGATTTGCATAAACTTCATCATCGCCTGTAAGGTGCTCTTTAACCAATTCTGCTAAAGCGGCAATATCTGCACGGTCGGTAGCATCGAGGTAACGCTTCATAGAAGCATCGTAACCAAAGAGAGAAGTAGTGGCCCCGATTTCGGCACCCATATTACAAATAGTACCTTTTCCGGTACAGGACATACTGGTTGCTCCTTCACCAAAATATTCTACAATAGCTCCGGTACCACCTTTTACGGTAAGTATACCTGCCACTTTAAGAATCACATCTTTTGGAGAAACCCAACCGCTGAGTTTACCTGTGAGTCTAACACCAATTACTTTTGGCATTTTCAATTCCCATGGAATACCTGCCATAACATCGACTGCGTCAGCACCACCGACACCAATGGCAATCATACCTAATCCGCCCGCATTCACTGTATGAGAGTCCGTACCAATCATCATACCACCAGGAAAAGCATAGTTTTCCAAAACGATTTGGTGAATGATACCTGCACCCGGTTTCCAGAAACCGATACCATATTTACTGGATACATCCTGAAGGAACTGATATACTTCCGAATTGATATCTAATGCTGTTTTAAGATCGGCCTCTGCGCCAATTTTAGCCTGAATAAGGTGATCGCAATGTACAGTTGAAGGAACAGCTGCCTGATCTCTGCCGCAGGTCATAAACTGAAGCAAAGCCATCTGAGCTGTTGCATCCTGCATTGCTACACGATCGGGAGAGAAGAATACATAATCTTTTCCGCGTCCGTAGTCCGTTAATGGAGACTCAGGATTTAGGTGAGCAAATAAAATTTTCTCAGTCAGTGTAAGCGGTTTTTGTAATTTCTCACGTACCGCTTTGATTTTGTTGGGCAGTTGGCTATAAACCGCCTTAATCATATCGATATCAAATGCCATAGGGATATTTCAATTTTAAAATTGTTAAAATCTTTTTCTCGTTGCTGCGAAAATACAGTATTTTAACAAGAAACAAAAGAGTCCATAAAATATTCTTTCAAAATTTGGCTTTTTCTGTACTTTATATTCTGAAATTAACCACATCTATTGTATTATAAATATAATTTATACAAAAAAGTGTATTTATAAATTAAAATTAACAATTATAGAATTTTCAAAGTAAAACCCAAAATAATACTTATTAAATAGCAGGTATTTTACTAAACTAGGCTATTTTTGTTGTCCTCATCTAAAAAAAATTAAAATTTAAAGCAATGAATAACGAATTTAATCCCAGTGGCTTTGCTATGAAAAACGGCAATTTTATCGGATTGCCATATACCGAAGAAAATGCCAAAATCGTATTGTTGCCGGTTCCATGGGAAGCAACGGTTTCTTATGCGACTGGAACTGCCGCAGGTCCGGAAAATATTTTGGATGCCTCTTATCAGCTTGATCTTTTTGATGCTGATGTGGCAGATGCTTATAAAATAGGCATTTTTATGCGCCCTGCTGATCAGCATATTTTGGAGCTAAGCAACAGCACCCGCGAGATCGCTACAATGCATATTGATAATTTAGAAAACGGCAACGGCTTTGTTCAGGATTTCGTTGACAAAGTAAATGCCAACTCTGTAAAAGTAAACAACTGGGTAAAAGAACATTGTGCCGAATTGCTGAAAAATGGCAAAGTGATCGGTCTCATCGGCGGTGAACACAGTACACCACTAGGTTACCTGCATGCATTGGCTGATAAATATGAAGATTTCGGCATTCTGCAGATCGATGCACATTGTGATCTGCGCAATGCTTACGAAGGGTTTACTTACTCACATGCATCCATTTTTTATAATGCAATGGAAGAAGTTAAAAATATCAGTAAACTGGTGCAGGTGGGCATCCGCGACTATTGTGAAGAGGAAGTTGACTACATCAAAAACAGCAATGGCCGTATAGAGGTATTGTATGATCATGCAATGAATGAGGCACTTTTTGTAGGAGAAACCTATCAAAGTATCTGCAAATCTGTCGTTGATAAATTACCGAAGAATGTCTATGTTAGTTTTGACATTGACGGACTTTGGCCAAATCTCTGTCCCAATACCGGCACTCCGGTTGCAGGCGGACTTTCTCTGCCACAAGCTTTTTATCTGCTGAAAACTTTGGCAGAGAGCGGCAGAAAAATCATTGGTTTTGACCTTTGCGAAGTAGGCTCAGCAGACGAGTGGGATGGCAATGTAGGTGCAAGGGTTGTTTATAAACTGGCAAATTTGATGGGAAAAACTTTGGGTTTGGTTTAGAAAAGAGGAAATTTAAAAGATAAAAGAGGAAAGTCCTAAACGAATAGAACTTTCCTCTTTTATCTTTTATCTTTTATCTTATTTTAATACTCCTGCCCGTCAATCACAATCTTAGCAATAATCTCCCTCATAATCTCGGAAGTGCCTCCACCAATAGTTCCTACACGACTGTCGCGGAACATACGGGCAATTTTATAATCTTCCATAAAACCGTAACCGCCAAATGATTGCAGACATTGATACATAAGCTTGTCTGACAATTCTGAAGAGTTGAGTTTGGCCATTGAGCACTCTTTTACGATATATTCGCCCTGTTCATGCAGTCTTGCGCAATGATAGGCAAAGGCTTTATTGATCTCCACTTCTGTGGCCAACTGAGCCATACGGTGACGCAGCACCTGAAATTTATTAATTGGGCGATTGAAGGCCTGTCTTTCCGACATATATTTTAGTGTATAGGTCAGGGCTGCTTCGCAGGCACCAACGCCCATAAAGGCACCAATAAGGCGTTCCACCTGAAGACCGCCCATGAGATAATAAAATCCCATGCCCTCCTCGCCTATCAGATTTTCGGTCGGAACACGTACCTGATCAAAATTCAGTTCGGCAGTATCGGAAGCATGCCAACCCAATTTATTGAGTTTGCGGGCAGAAACACCTTCAGCGTTTCTGTCAATCACCAAAAGACTGACTCCGCCAATTCCTGCTTCGGGATCGGTCTTGACGACTGTAACGATAAAATCGCCGTAGTAGGCATTGGTAATAAAGGTTTTAGCACCGTTTACCACATAAAAATCGCCATCTTTAATAGCTTTGGTCTGGATATTGGCGACATCCGAACCTGCACCCGGCTCAGAAATGGCGATGGAACAAATTTGATCTCCTGCAATGGCCTTTTTGACGTATTTTTCTTTCAAAAAATCAGAGCCATGCTTGTAAATATAGGGGGCCGACATGTAAGAATTTACCAAAGGTGAGATGGCAAATCCGCCGGAATGACATTTTGATACCTCTTCGGCAAAAATGACAGAATAAAAGAAATCGAGATTGATACCTCCCAATTCTTCGGGAAACCCAAGGCCCAAATAGCCCATATCGCCCATTTTTTTCCAAATAGATTTAGGTATCTGCTGATCTTCTTCCCATTTATCGATATTTGGCATGACTTCCTTATCCAAAAAATCGCGCAGGCTGCGACGGAAAAGTTTATGATCTTCGTTGAAATAATAGTCAAACATGGTGTTTAGTACTGAGTAGAGGGTACTTAGTACCCGGGGTTATAATATTTTTATTGTTGTTAAAGCGTTTTCAGTTCAGTGACAGTACTGTGAAACGAATCTAAATCTATTAACCGCAAAGCAAAAAAAGTGCACGTAAAGTTTTAAAGAGCCGGGTATGATGTCTATTAAGCTTTCAAGAGTTTTGAAGTAAAAAAAGGTAAAAACAGTTTTTAAACATAGCTAATACAAATCTGACTTCTAACACAAACTATCTTACCAGAGTGTCATCCTCATGCCGGTCTGACAGCCGATCCACATCATGATATTCGTTCCTTTTGTACCTGTATGATCATAGAAATTGTACATCGGTATAGAAGAACCGACAATACCTGTTTCAGGATCTTTATATCGCGATAGCATCACATTATAGGTTGGCCCCAAAAAGATACCAAAACCATTATCCAATTTATATTCAAAACCAACTTTGAGCTGATTTAAAAGATTCAGTGACCGATTCCATTTGCCGCTTTCATTGACATGCATGGAAAAAATCTCAGAATTCAGCGTCCAACGCCTGTCCAGCTCAAAAGCAGAACCAATACCCCACCCCAGCCCCCAGGCCTTACCCTTAAGGTTAAAACCTCCCTGATAAATTTGATACATACTGCTTGAACCAATTTTTAGTCCGAAAAGCACATGCATTGATTCACTGAAAGAAGCCTCAAGTTTATTGTAACCACCTGCTTTTACAATATTCAAAAGTCCAATTGAAACCCCTTTTAGTGTATCTGCAAAATTAATGAAGCCAAGTTGAAGGCCTTTTACTGATTTCGCGCGATTTACCAGGCCAATTTGAGCTCCATGCAGATATTCTGTTTCATTGATGCCTGTAGCAAATTGAAATCCTTTTACTTTATTAGCTTTATTATATAAACCGGACATTTGAACATTGATTTCCTCTGTCAAATTGAAAAATCCGGCAATTTGAGCAGAATTTTCCGATTTTTTGGCAATATTTCCAAGACCTGCAATCTGTATTCCAATAAGATTTTCATTGGCCAGATTAATACCGGGGCTGATTTGTCCGCCAAAGACTTTATTTGCATGATTAAACACACCGGAAATCTGTATACCCATAAGTTCTTCTTTCACTGAGTTAATGAGCCCGGAAGCCTGAAAACCCAATAATTTACCTCCTGCCCCACTAAAAGCACCTGAAAACTGTGCTCCAAAGACATTCCGACGCACTGCTGATCCCAATCCTGCAATCTGTATGCCTTCCGAGGAACCATGTACTCCCCAGGCCAGACTGAAAGAGAGAATATTT
>JBIKQC010000244.1:0-7270 GCA_044349855.1 Saprospira sp. | reverse complement strand
CATTTGCTGGCCGAATTAAATGCTTCGCTCAAGGAATTGGACAAATACAAACAGAATAATCCCAAGTTGTTCAATTATTTGCCTTTAGAACTGAAAAACATTGTAGCAATGGCTCATGATATGCTATTGCCTGCAAATGTTGAAACAAAAGGAACTTTAGAGAAAGAAAAACCTAAGAAATGTAAAAAAATGGAAAGAAACTGGGAAAGGTATATCATTAAGCCATTTAATGAAGCCTTGCCAGGTATTTTAGCAACCGGGAAAAATATTTACGGGCAGTTGACTACACTGTCACAAAACCTTATAGAAGGAAATCGAAATTCAGATTGGTTTAACCCAATGAATAAAGGAGATAAAACTCCATTCAATCGATATATATCTTTAAGCGGTTCTACCCAAGGGATGATTGTGTTACAAAAACAATTTCAAAGAGATGCTAGTAATCAATTGGTTCTGATTGATGGTAACCCTATAGAAGTCCCTTCAAACCTCAGTAATCCACTTCCTATTAAACCTGGAACATTTAATTTAAATGCTGGTGATATTGCTCAATTTTCAATCCCTGTTGCTTCTGATAAAAAAATTGTAGTAGGCTCATTAAGTTACGAACTTAATGCTTTTACGGAACCGGATACTTTTATCATTAGAGATTCCGTCGGAACCCAATTCGAAAACATTTCAAATGCTATTGGTGGAAAAGGCGAAACAATTCCTTTACAAGACATTAAGGGCAACCTTTTTGTAGATGTTATAGAAAGTAGTCCTTTATCTGAATGGAATGTTACAATTAATCTGGATATTCTTGTTGTATCCTTTATTTTACCAAAATGTTATGAAGAAACTCCTTGCCCTGAATGGTAGTTTTGCCCTTTTATTATTGGTTGTAGCCTGTGTATCCGTAAAGCAGACGAAGCATGCAGGACCTGTTTCGGCAGGAAGTCGTGCAGGATATTGTAATTACTATGATTACCAATTTTTTAACGATTCAAATGCAGTTTTTTTACATCTTGCAAAAAAATGTGAATCGGATATTGTTGCTTCAGTGGTCGATACTATAGCATACATAGAAATAACTAAATCTAAAGTTAATTATCCCGTTCGTTTTCCAATGAAAGGGGAAAAAAATAATTATACCTATATAGCGAATGGAAAGTATTATTTCTCTCCACTTTTTAATCATGTAAGTCTCTATTTTATTGATATTTATATAAAAGAAGATTCCTTATATGAATATTCTCCAAATAATTGGTTTTATTTATCTCAGTGGGGGGCTATGGAAGATTGGAAAAATCACTCGGTTAAAGGCCAATTCAAAAATGGCCTGAGAGTTGGAAAAACTGAATATAAGGAGTATAAAATGAATATAAGAGAAGATGATTTGAGTCGTATAACTTCTATAACAGATGTCAGGCCTGCAAATAAAGAATGGACATTTGACTTTGATGAAAATGGATTGAGACAGGGAACCGGCATTTGTAAAGAATTTAAGTATGACAGTCTTTCTCAAATGAATGTGTTGTTTCAGCAAACAATTTATCCCTACAAGAATGGTTTAATCAACGGAACAGTAGTTTTGCTGAATAATATGGGGGATACGTTGACAAGGAATTTATACAAAGATGGAATAATAGTACCTAAATAAACACTGCTACACCCAATGAAGAAGCCATGCAGGACTATATTTCCTGTTTCGAAACCCTGCACGAAGTGGTCGATTATTTTGTAGTGAATGTCAGCTGCCCTAATGTTGGCGATATGACCAAGTTGCAGGATACCGCTTTTTTGCTCGATCTTTTGAGCGATTTAAAACAGCGCAATTCCACCAAATCAAAACCTAAGCCCATCCTACTGAAAATCGCTCCGGATCTGAACGATTCACAGCTCGACGAGGTCATCGAACTGGTGAAACAGACAAAAATTGAAGGCATTATTGCTACCAATACCAGCACAAGCCGCGAGGGATTGAAAACAGATTCGAATAAACTAAATGAGATTGGCAATGGTGGCCTCAGCGGCAAGCCTATTGCTAAGCGCTCCACAGAAGTCATCCGCTATCTGGCAGAAAAATCGGGCAAAGCTTTTCCCATTATCGGTGTAGGCGGCATACACAGCGCCGAAGATGCACTGGAAAAACTTGCCGCTGGAGCCGATTTGGTACAGGTTTATACAGGTTTTGTATATGAAGGCCCGGGCTTGGTGAAGCGGATTAATAAGGAGATTTTGAGGGGGTAATTTTATTTTAAAATTTTCACTTTGCAAAATACTTAATATACTGACTTTATTTGGATTTTACAATTGATTGCTGTACATTGGACTTTATTTTTAAAAAAATCCACAAAATTAAAACCTATGAAAATAAAAAAACTGCTCCCGGAAGACGTAAAAGGTAATCTATTAGGATTTAAGGACTATCGTAAAGTTATAAAGCCTGCCTTGAAAGCTATGCTTACGCAACATTCAGGCTTGGAGAGCCCTACCCGTTTTATCGCGATTACCAACTATGAATATGCTGATATGAAAGGTAAAAAAATGGGGCTTATAATTGCCGGAGACCAAACATCAGCCTGGTTAAAAATGGCTAAGGAATTGCTCAAAGACAACAAAAAAAATGTTTGCATAGGCGAATGTTACGTTAAAACAGGATCGGATGGATCTAATATTCTGGTATTGCAACCAGAAAAAGGTGCTGCTAAGAAAAATTTGTTGAAAAAACAATTGGAAAAATCGGTACTGAAAGGAAGTCCTTTTACTGTTGAAATAGGTACAGGCGGTGAATTGGAGGAAGATGATCCGAATGAAGCTGTGGCAGATGAGGTGGAACTTGCAGATGAAGCAGTAGCCAATACAAGCAATCGCGATGCCGAAATTCAACCTCAAATAGCTGCGCTGATAAAAGAAATTGCAACAGGCTACAAAGACGATGTATTGCCTATCGTTGATCAAATCAAAGCCCGTAAGGGAGATGAATCCTTTGTTGCTCCGCTCGAAGCCTTGCTTAACAAAATCGATCAGTTGCAGGAACTGTATGATAACGCAAGCGAGGATTTGCAAAAACGCCTCAATGCTAATGCGCTGCAAGTATTTGGGTTGGCTGCAAACTTGGAAAAAATTAAAGCCGGAAATAATGAATTGATAGGAAAAAGTGAGGGAGAGGAAACTCCAGCAAACACTACTCGAGATACAAAAGTCTCAAAAGAGGCGGAGCAGCTTTCAAAAGTAAATGAAAACATTCCAAAAATAGAAGCTTTACTTAGTAAGGGTATTACAGAAGGAGTGCTGGATAAAATAAAATTATACAAAAAGGTTGTGGAGCAGTCAAAAGATACTACTTCTGCTAACACGTTACAACAATTGAATGAATTGGAATCCGTAACTGAACAATTGCCGAAAGTAATTGAAATTGCTAATAAAATAAAGGAAACCTTATCTAAACTCCAATCCCAATAAGTACTTTATGAGTGAAAATAAAGAAAAATTGCACTTGGAGTTGAAACAATTGATGCTATCTTTGGTCAAACTCCAAAAAAATAATCCAACTATCTTAGATTATTTGCCTGAATCATTAAGAAAAACGATAGATAGCGCTGTTGAGTTGTTAACTGTAAACAACAATTCTGATATAAAAAGGGAAGGTAATTGTCAGCCTTTAGCTCAGTTTGAGAAATGGTATGAAAAAGTAAAGAAAATGCTATTTAGTTCAGTGAATACTTTAACTAAAGAAAAATTACAAAAGTTTAAAGTAGATGTTTTAAAGCCCTACCAGAACAAACCCAAACCCAATACAATGTCAAATACAGCCTTAGAGGCTTATATGATAGGATTGGCTTGCTCAAAATTGATAAAAAACAACAGTTTTTCTAATTTTTCAACAGATTTATTGACAGAAACCGATAAAAAGGAATTGGCAGAAATATGGCAGAATAGTCTTGGCCCGAAAAAATGTCTTGATGAAGGATATTTACCCTCTGCCGATTTTTTGGCTAAAAAGCTTTTATCTTTATATATCGACTCAAGTGAAAATGGCTATTGGGTTTATATTTTTCCTGAAATGGATCCTGGAGAATATTCGAAATTCAATGCAGGTTATATCTATTTTGGATACAACGATATTAGGGTCAATGAAATAGGAATAGTTAATACCAATGACCAAATGAAGTGTATCCCACTTTTAGACGATGTTCCTGATGGTGCTAGAGTAATTGAGGTACTCAAAGATTTATTTGGAGCCAATGCACGATTAGTCGACTTACCAATAAAAATGAAACTATGTGTAGAACTTGTTCTTTCCGAAGCAGTAGGCACAGCACAAGGTTCAAAACTTGTAGGTGGATTGAATGGTTGGACTAGAGTTGTTTTTGACAGAGATATACATGGTCTCTGGACTCAAGTTTTTGCTAAGAAAAAGCTATGGGATGAAAAACTATTAGAGCTAGGAAATACAAATTTTGATTTTCACATATTTATAAACCGCTTACTTTCAAAGTTTACATTGAAAGACTTAATTCCTAATGACTAATCATGTGTAAAAAAATTTTATTTTTCTTTTTGTTCTCATCTTTGCTTAAGGCACAACCCGACAGGCTATATACAAGTTTGGAAGAGGCTTTGGTATCACCCCAGCAGGTCTATCGCTTGGAGTTGATTAAATTGGAGCTAAACGAAGTGCCAAAAGAAGTTTTTCAATTCCAAAACCTAAAAGAATTGGTACTTGCCGGCAATTCTCTTTCCGAACTACCTGCTGAAATGGAAAATCTAAAACAATTGGAGTTTTTGGATCTTTATAGCAACAGTTTTGAACAGTTTCCAAGGGTATTGTGTCGTATGCCTTGGCTGCAAAAACTGAATATAGGATTCAATTATATCAAAGAGCTACCCGCATGCGTCGAAGGACTTAAATCTATGAGCAGTTTACACTTAGGTGTAAATTATTTGGGAGAAGGAACTCTTTTTTTTTTACCACCCAATTTAGATAGTCTCAATTTATCTGTCAATCGTTTTACTAAAATGCCGGAAGAATTATTTAAACAGCATAATCTTCAGATTTTGGTTTTTAGTGTCAATAAACTTAGATTTATCCCAGAAGAAATAGGCATGCTCAGAGAGTTAAAGCAACTATATCTCAATCAAATGTCATTGACCCAACTGCCTGCTTCTTTTGGGAAACTCAAAAAATTGGAAGTGTTGAGTTTGTCTAACAATGTTTTTCCGTACCAAAGAATTTGGAACTTTCCTAAATCTATGACAAACCTCAAAAATATCAAAAATTTAGATTTATCAGAGTTGCGACTAAAGAAATTTCCTCAATGGATTTGTAGTTTAACCGCCTTGGAGGTATTAGACCTAAGGGGAAATGAGATAACTACCCTACCCGATTGTCTCAAAAAATTAAAAAATCTGAAAGAAATAAAATCAGGTGACAAGGGAATCTCCACCGAAGTGATAGACGCTTTCTTTAAATTGAAAAACGAAAAATAATCCTATGCAAAAAGAACATTTGCTGGCCGAATTAAATGCTTCGCTCAAGGAATTGGACAAATACAAACAGAATAATCCCAAGTTGTTCAATTATTTGCCTATAGAACTGAAAAACATTGTAGCAATGGCTCATGATATGCTATTGCCTGCAAATGTTGAAACAAAAGGAACTTTAGAGAAAGAAAAACCTAAGAATAAATGCCAAGAAATGAAGGATAAATGGGATGATATGATTGACAACTTCCTAAAGGATGCGAAAAGTAATTTAGAAAAAGGAGGTGATCAACAAAGTTTAGAAAAATTAGCGGAAAATTACTATCAAAAATATTCTAACAAAAGTTGGTTTGACGATAAAAAAAAGAAATCTAATGCAATAAACTATATTAAAGTATCAACTATAAATAGAGAAATAACATTCAAACGAATAGTTTTCCCTAATAATGATGGTAGCAGTATGCCCTTTTCTGAGCAAGGACCTTTATCAACTGGAGCCCAATTAAGAGGAAGCTATTTTATTGGTATAGACCAAAAAGCAGAAATTGAGGTTCCTCAATCAGGTAAAAAAAATACATACATATTGGGAGGAACATACTCATATGAACTTGACTGTTTAACAGAACCGGATACTTTCATTATTAGTGATGCCCTAAGAGAAATAGAACGAGTGTCAAACGTCAGAGGTGTTCATGTAAATATAGGTAATATAACAGATATACAAGGAAATTTATTTATAGATGTCCAAGAAAGTGCCTTTACTTCGCAGTGGACTGCTATAATCAAACTTTCATTTTTGCAAGTAAGATTTTTAATTCCGGAGTGCAACCCAAACGATACTCCCTGTCCTGAATGGTAACAAAAATAAAAAAATGAAAACACTTAAAACATTAAAAATACTTTTACTGTTTTTTCCTCTTATTTCAACCCTATCCTGTGGCGGTTGGTATAAGTATAGAAAAGACTGGGAAAAACAAACTGAAATAAATCCTATTGTCACCGAACAATTTGAAAATTGTAAGGGTCAATTCAGGTATGCAGGGGTCAGCAGAACAAAAGAATGCAAATACGAAGAAATACACTGTTTATCAAACGGTAAAGGATTTTACCTGCTTTTGGGGGTGAACCCTATTAATGACGATATTATTGATACGATTGTGTATCTAGATTTTATACCTAATCCAAAATTTAAAAAATTTAAAAACTATAAAAAAAGATTTGATGATAAACTAGGGGTTCAAAAAATTGAAGCATATCCCTATATCGCAAACGGGAAAGCCTTTTTTAATTTCGAGCATATTGACAGGGCAAGATTAGGTTGGGAACACCCTGTTTATATAAAAGCAGATACTGTCAAAGTTAAGGTAATGAGTGATAGGATTTACGGCTTTACAACTTGGGGTTATATTGAAAACTGGGACGACGGTCGAATGAGGGGCACTTATCAGGAGGGACTTAAAGAGGGAGAATGGACATATATAAACGCATCTTGGAATGAGGATAAATTGCAGGTCAAATCAAAAGAAATATCTACTTACAGAAAAGGATTAAAAGAAGGCATAAGCAAGGTTTATGATTACGATGCTGTAAGATATGATGCAAACATATGGAATGTTGATTCTATTCTCTGGTATGATAAACCTATGGTTATCTATACTTATAAAAATGGAGCTCATGTAAAGTAAATGGGTGTTTCTTTACGGTTCTTTGAGACTACTGAAAATCACCCCCGACCTCAACGATTCACAGCTCGACGAGGTAATCGAACTGGTGAAACAGACAAAAATCGACGGCATTATTG
>JBIKQC010000242.1:0-7292 GCA_044349855.1 Saprospira sp. | reverse complement strand
TTTATTGTCCCTGGGTTGAAACCCAGGGCTAAAAAAATTGATTGATTGCCCAAAGCTAAAGTATTGGGATGAGTAAGGTGCTGAGTTTCGCTTCGCGGAGCGTTGGTTCTGCGACCTAAAGGTCTGGGGAAATGATTTTTTGACTCAGTTCAACTTCTCTTAAAATTGAAAATTTTTTAATAAGATTAGATCTGGAGTTTTTAATAAGTCTTGTTGATTATCTACATTTTTTATTATTAAAAATTTTATTTTATCCCTCTGTTTCCTAACTAAACTACCTACTCACAATACCCCAAAATACCATTAAACACAGCCTCTGCCAATTTTTCACAATGTAAAAATCCTTTTTTGGGTTGCAGCCAAATATCCCTTTGTTCTGAATTACTGAGCGAATAGGCAGAAACAAAGACCTGCGGGCAGGCGAAATGTTTGAATCCGGCAATATTTCTGCAATAAATACCGTCATAATCGGACTTTATACAATCCGTTTCCAACAGATTTGGTCCCGGCAATTGTCTGCTGACAGGATAAAGCGCCGTTCTGTCCAGAATGGAAGTCTGTATTTTTTGGGCAAGTTTTATCGACTCAGGTAAATCATCCGAAAGCAATAAATTCAAAAAGTGCATTCTGTCAGAAATGCTGTTCAGGTCATTGGCATTGTAAGCACCGGGCACATAGAGTAACTGAAAATCGGCAGTTAAGGCCTTTTCAGTGCTGTACATATGCCTATTTCCCAAACCGATACCAATTGCGAGCTGATAGTTGCCCTTATTTTTATCCGAATCAGTCAGAAAATCTACATGAGCTCCCTGTTCCAATAGCAGATTTTTCAATTTTTGAGCGGTAAAACGGTTCCAATAGCGCATCAGACTGTCATTTTCCATATAAATGGCCACATTTAGTCCTTTCAATCGTAGTTTGGGATCGGATGAAGATCTAAAATTCTTTACCCCAATCAAACTGTCTTTTTTCCCGGACTGCCAGGCGGAATAGCAGCTATCGGCCGATAAAGCATCCATCATCGCAGCAAAGGTTTTTCTTTCTGATTCCAATACTGAGATTTCCGGTCTTTCCATTTTCTTATCCTCAACAGATGCATAGATTATCAGGCTGTTGTCTTTTTCTCCATAGCGGAAACGGTCTTTCAGTCCGCTATGTTTCATGAGATAATGTTTGCGTCCCCTGTCTTTTCGCAGGTCGAAATGCTGATAATCGACCGGATTGTTCCAACGGCCGCCCCAAACCCAGCCCCTTTTGTCGAAAAGGCCGACAATTCTTCCGTCGGCAATTGTTCCCGGTCTCGAAAGGTCGTAAAAAGCATGGGCAGGTTCTACAAATTTACCGTCATGATGGTATTTTTCGTAAGGATTGAAAAGTGGATTAAAGTCGATTGCGCTGCCGAAGGCATGCGGCGAAAGTTCGGTGGAGAGGGTGATATAGCGATAGTTGAAAGCAGAAGTATTATTGTCTTCCATGCTTGCTCCGTCATTCCAACCCGTAGTATCGGCATTAAGGCCATATTTATTGATAGGAACTACTTTGGCAATAGGAAAACGAAGTTCCTCCAATTCTTTAAAAATATGAATCAGGTCATCTTCAACTGAAGTGCTGACGACCAAAATGCCGGTTCTCAGCTTCGTTGTATCAGCAACACCATTGGGATCAAAACCAAAATATTTAACTTTTATAGATTTCAATTCTCTGCGGATACTGTCGGGAAAAAGCCCTATATTGGCAGAAATAGCTGATAAGTCGCGCTCCATCCCTGTTGTATCTGTCATATCACTGTCAGGAATAGCTGTTTGTGCCGATAATCGAAGGCTTATATTTATAAAGATCAGTATTAGAAAATAAATGGATTTTGTCATGCAGTCATGGTTTATTAAGGTTGGTTTATCGATGTATGGCCTAGGCAAAGATGGTTTACAATACTTTTAGGAAGCATTTTTAAATATAGTTTACATTTTATTTATATTTGCAAAAATTATCACTAAAAATTCTAAGACTTTTATGAATATAACAATTATTGGAACCGGATATGTCGGATTAGTAACTGGTACCTGTTTTGCGGAGACAGGAAATAATGTTATCTGTGTAGATATAAATGAAGAAAAGGTGCATAAAATGCAGAACGGTATTGTGCCGATTTATGAACCTGATTTGGAACATCTGTTCGAACGCAATTCAAAAGCCGGCCGCCTTCATTTTACTACTGATTTAAAATCAGCAATAAAAGATGCACAGATTATCTTTTTGGCGCTGCCTACTCCTCCTGATGAAGACGGTTCTGCCGATTTGTCTTATATTTTGGGCGTTTCTGATCAACTGAGCCATCTTATTACTGATTATAAGGTCATCGTGGACAAAAGTACAGTTCCTGTAGGTACTTCTGAAAAAGTTCATGCTATTTTGGCAAAAAATCTTAGCCCGGATCTTTTTGATGTTGTTTCAAATCCGGAATTTTTGCGCGAAGGTGTTGCCGTAGAAGATTTTATGAAACCGGACCGCGTAGTGATCGGCACAAAGTCTCCACGTGCACAGCAACTGATGCGTCAGCTCTATGAACCATTCGTACGTCAGGGCAATCCCATATATTTCATGGATGAGCGCTCTGCGGAAATGACCAAATATGCAGCAAATTCTTATTTGGCTACCCGAATTTCTTTCATGAATGAGGTGGCCAATCTATGTGAATTGGTAGGCGCCAATGTGGACGATGTGCGCCTTGGTATTGGTTCAGACCTCCGAATTGGAAAAAGATTTCTTTTTCCCGGCGTAGGTTATGGGGGAAGCTGCTTTCCGAAAGATGTAAAAGCTTTGGCCAAAACGGCGGAAGAATATATGTATGATTTCAAAATTCTGAAATCGGTCATGGAAGTAAACCGTCGTCAGCAAAACCGTTTGGTGGTGAAAATAACCAATTATTATGGTGATGATTTGCGTGGCAGAACCTTTGCCATCTGGGGCTTGTCATTCAAACCTAATACTGATGACATAAGAGAAGCACCTGCATTACATATTATAGATGAGCTGTTATTGCTCGGGGCTAAAATAAAAGCCTTTGATCCTGAAGCGATGCACAATGTAAAAGAAATTTATCCCGAAAGTATTGAACTGACCGAAAATCAGTATCAGGCATTGGAGGGTTCAGATGCGCTTATCATTGTCACGGAATGGAATACTTTCAGAACGCCTGATTATGATAAAATTGCAAAACTGCTCAATAAAAAGACAATTTTTGACGGGCGCAATATTTACTCTCTTGAACAAATGAAAGCATTGGGCTTTTATTACGAAAGTATCGGTCGTGAGACGATTCACCCTTAGTGCTGATTCCAAAAATAAATATCAAAATGAAAAGAGTACTTATAACCGGTGCAGCCGGATTTCTGGGTTCACATTTGTGTGATCGTTTTATAGCCGAGGGCATGCATGTTATCGGCATGGATAATCTGCTTACAGGTTCTTTGAGCAATATTGAACATCTTTTTCCTTTGGAACATTTTGAATTTTACCATCATGATGTTTCCAAATTTGTTCATGTGCCCGGACATATAGACTACATTTTGCATTTTGCCTCACCGGCAAGTCCTATAGACTATTTAAAAATGCCGATTCAGACCCTGAAAGTAAGTTCTTTGGGAACGCACAATCTTTTGGGATTTGCAAAAGTAAAAAATGCCAGAATCCTTGTAGCATCTACTTCTGAGGTTTACGGAGATCCTTTGATCCACCCGCAAAAAGAGGACTATTGGGGCAATGTAAATCCGATAGGTCCACGTGGCGTTTATGATGAAGCAAAACGTTTTCAGGAAGCGATTACAATGGCTTACCACAATTTTCATGGTCTTGAAACAAGAATAGTGCGCATTTTCAATACTTATGGTCCGCGTATGCGCGTTGAAGACGGACGTGCATTGCCGGCATTCTTTTCTCAGGCTATACGCGATGAGGAAATTACAGTTTTTGGCGATGGTTCACAAACCCGTTCTTTCTGTTTTGTTGATGATCTGGTGGAAGGTATTTACCGCCTGCTGATGAGCGATTATCATTTACCCGTGAACATCGGCAATCCGGAAGAAATCACGATTCTCGACTTTGCACAGGAAGTCATCAATATGGTAGGCAAGGGCCGTCTGGCTTTCCGCCCCCTGCCAATGGATGATCCAAAACAGCGCCGACCTGACATTACTCTGGCTCAGGAGCTTTTGGGCTGGAATCCGAGGGTGGGCAGAAAAGAAGGGGTGGCGAAGACTTATGAGTACTTTAAAAAGGTAGTAACTGTTTAATTTGAGAACCGATCTCGTCCCAAAGACGAGAGAGCTCAATAATTTGAGAACCGAATGGAGAGAGCTCTATAATTTGAGAATTTGAGAATTTGAGAATTTGAGAATTGAACTAAATTATTTGAAAATTGAACTAAACAATTTGAGAACCGAACTCATCCCAAAAATGAGAGCGCACTTTAATTTAAGGATTTGAACTATCGATTGCAGACAATTGATTATATATGCGAATCAAGGGATGAAATATATTGAAAAGTATTGATTTTATTTAAAAAAACTAAAAATTACGAGCCGAAGGCACCGTTTCAGAACGTCGGAAGCACCAGCATATAGAATTGGCCCTTTCGAGTATAGTGCTAAGCCTGAAAAATCAATAAAAAAGCAAAAAATCTCAGGCTGAAGGACAGTTTGGCCGATTCTGGTTTTGGGGGTTATATGATCGAACAACCGTACGACCCAACACTCCCCCAAAAATGCATTGGTTCCGACTTGATTTTTTGTTACTTTTGGATCAAGACAAAAGTAAAAAAGAGCCCGCGGCAGCGTTATGCGATTTGAACTTGTTTCAACCCTTGATTGGCATTATATACATTAACATATCATCATATCAACACATCAATATTATCATGTCAAAAACAATTCTCATCACCGGAGGTGCCGGATTTATCGGCTCACATGTTGTAAGACTTTTTCTGAACAAATATCCTGAATATCAGATTGTCAATTTGGACAAACTGACTTATGCCGGCAATCTGGAAAACCTTAAAGATGTTGAAAAATCACCAAATTACAGTTTCGTAAAGGGAGATATTGTTGATGCTGCCTTTATCAATAAACTTTTTGCCGAGCAGCGCTTTGACGGCATTATACACTTGGCTGCCGAGTCGCATGTTGACCGCTCCATTACAAATCCGCTGGCATTTGTGGAAACAAATGTTATCGGCACACTCAATCTGTTGAATGCAGCCAAGGAACAATGGAAAGGAAACATGGAAGGCAAGTTGTTTTACCATATTTCCACCGATGAGGTTTATGGAAGTTTGGGTGAGGAAGGTTTCTTTTTGGAAACAACAGCTTATGATCCCCGATCGCCCTATTCCGCTTCAAAAGCAAGTTCTGATCATTTTGTGCGTGCTTATCATCACACTTACGGCCTGCCGACAGTTGTTTCCAACTGCTCCAACAACTACGGACCAAATCAGTTTCCCGAAAAACTGATCCCGCTTTGTATTCACAACATTAAAAACGGAAAACCGCTGCCAATCTACGGTGACGGCAAATATACCCGCGACTGGCTTTGGGTAAAAGACCATGCCGCCGCTATTGAATTGATTTACCACAAGGGTCTAATTGGTGAAACCTATAACATTGGCGGACATAATGAGTGGAAAAATATTGACCTTGTGCATCTGCTTTGCGATCAGACAGACAAAGCCTTAGGCCGCCCACAAGGAACAGCAAGAGCGCTGATTACCTTTGTGAAAGACCGTCCGGGTCATGACAAACGCTATGCCATCGATGCTACAAAAATAAAAAAAGAGCTGGGTTTTGAACCAAGTATTACCTTTGAACAGGGTTTGTCAGAAACAATTGACTGGTATCTGATAAATACCGATTGGTTGGATAACATCACTTCCGGTGCCTACGCAGAATATTATGCTCAGCAATATAAAAACAGGTAGAATATTCCAATCCTAAATAATAACTTCTGTTTTTATTCATAACCTTCACTTTATGAGAAATCAAGTATTTGTATTCAGTAAGATTTTTCTTTTTTTTATTATTCAATCCATGGAACTATTTGCACAGGTTCCATCTATTCCTATTATTGATCCTACAAAATCGGGAGGCACCGAAAAGCCAATATTACCTGATCCAAATAATAAAAATGCTGAAAAAAAATCTGAGTTAAAATCCGCTGAAGACAAGGTAAAAACTGAAATTGAAAAGGAAAAGGCAAAAATCAAAGATGAAGAAGAAGAGAAGGATATTTTAGCAAAAAAGCGTCAGACAACTTTACCGGAAGCAAAAATATGGGGACAGAATTTCTTTAGAGATCAGAGTATCTCTCTTTTTGACAGAACCCGAGACCTACGTGCACTGCCTAGCTATCTCCTCAATACAGGTGATGAGTTAAACGTAACAGTTTGGGGAGTTGTGGACTTCAGCAAAGCTGTATCAATAGGCCCTGACGGATATATTGATTTGAGTATTCCCAACCTTATGATTCCAAGATTATATGTAAAAGGTATGAATTTTGGCAATGCCAATGAAGCTATAAAAGAGCGTTTGGCTAATCATATGAATATGAGAGGATCATTTTTGGACGTTCAGCTCAATTATTCGAGAAATATCACTATCAATATTACGGGTGAAGTTTTTAATCCCGGCAGCTATAGTATACCTGCTGTAAACACCGCTTTTAATGCCCTGGTAGCCTCGTCAGGCCCTAATCAGATAGGTAGTATAAGAACTATTAAAGTAGTAAGCAGCTCTAAACCGACAAGAATTTTGGATATCTATAAATTTGCGACAAACCCCAATGTGGCAGATGAGTTTTTCCTTTCCAACAATGACTATATTTTTGTACCAATCGCCGGTAGAGTTGTTGAAGTAAAAGGTGCTGTAAAAAGGCCATATCATTATGAACTTATCGACGGAGAAAACCTGAAAGAGGTACTTCAATATTCCGGCGGAATGGCAGCGGACGCCTATTTGAGGAATATTCAGATCAGACGTTACACCAATAATGAGGAATCAATTATTGATATTGATTTGGGAAAACTGCTTAAGAATTCTTCAGATTTTACTCTTGTGAATGGAGATATTATTACAATTTCTCCAATAAATGTAGCCTATTCCAATTATGTAACTGTTATGGGCGCTGTAAAATTACCGGGTGAATATGAGTTAAAACCAGGCATTCGTATCAAGGATATATTGATTCAATCAGGAATTATGTATTCTGCTGTTAAGGACCGCATTTATGTGAAAAGAATCCAGCCG
>JBIKQC010000005.1:0-26526 GCA_044349855.1 Saprospira sp. | reverse complement strand
AGTAGATGACGAAGACTTCGATTTGGAAGAAGATGATTTTTCCTGGGATGATGATGAGGATGAGGAAGAAGAGGATTATTCCGATATTCCTGAAATAGAAGATGAGGATGCTTTACCAAGAACTGTCACTCCGACTGTAGCCAAAACTTCGGTCGATAAAATCTCTTATGCCGAAACCCGGGTAGAAAAAAGACCTGCCCGACTCGATATCTCTAAAAACTCTGAAGAGGATAGCCGACATCCGAACCGCCACACAAAAGGCGATTTGGAGGATCAACTGAAAAAGGATTACCGCTACATGAAAGGCAAAGGTTATTTTATGATTCAGCCTTTTCTCATTATGGATGAATATCCTTTCAAAGTAAAAAACAGTGATTCGGATATACCCGGAAAAGACGGTAAAAATGTTGATGAAGATCTCGTTCTCGTCTTGGGTCGACTGCCTAAATTTAAAAGTACTGAGGAATTTAAAGGGAAGCCTTATATTCGTGGCGAGATTATGCTCATCCGTCCGGGTATGTACGATATAGGACAGCTGAAGCCGCATTTTGCCTTGGTAGTCAAGAAAAAATACAAGGTCATCAAACAGGCTAAAATTCGTATCAGAGATCTTTTTGATATCGTTAAAAATGAGCTGCAAAACGGAAAACCATTTGTTGTTTACAAAGAATTTCCCAAAAAACTGCTTTAGCAGCAATAAAAAATCCCCCGCTAAACCTATTAGCCGGGGGATTTTTATTGTTATAATGGTCCGATTACAAATCTACCACCTTGAAAAGTTCTTTAATACGCTGTTTCGCTGAATCTGATAAAGGATTGTCGGAAATAAACAATTCCTGAACAGTGGTGCTAAGTGCTTCCAAAGCCTTTGGCATTTCGCTGAAACGATTGTTGCGAAGATCCAAACTGCGCAGATTTTCCAATTTACCAAAACTCTCGGGCAGATCCTGCAGCTTATTGTCAGAGAGGTCAAATTCCTGAAGATGGCTCAAATTGCCTATTGAATCGGGAAGCACTACAAGCAGATTTTCTTCCAGATTGAGATATATCAAGTTTGCAAATCCACCAAAATCCTCTCCCAGTCGGGTAATTCTATTAAAACTGAGGTCCAGAATCTCTAGGCTTTCCAGTCCAACAGGATTCAATTCCACCGTTTCCAATCTGTTGAAAGAAAGATACAATTCACGCAGACTGCTGAGTTGAGACAGATTGGGGCCCAAATTTTGCAATTGATTCTCTTTCAGATCCAGCCACTGCAATTTGGGCAGTCGTCCGATAGCAGGCGGCAATTCACTTATTTTATTAACTGAAAGATCGAGCCATTCGAGATTTGTCAGATTGGATAGATTCTCGGGCAGGATTTCAATACCTGTAGCTGTAAGATCCAATTCTTCCAATGAACTGATTTGGCAGACAACTTCAGGCAGACCGGCCAAAGGATTTTCTTCCAGATTCAGTCTTTTCAAATTTTTCAAAGCAGCAATACTCTGTGGCAATTCTCTAAGTTTGTTATTGCAGACATCTAGCATTTGCAGGCTCAACAGTTCGCCGATTCCGTTTGGCAAGGTTTCCAGTTCATTTACTGCCATATTGAGTGTCTCCAGTTTTGACCAGGCACTGAGCTTATCGGGCAAAATGGTCAAACCGGTATTAGAAAGATCCAATTCCTTTAAAGCCGGCAGCAAAAAAAGTACTTCAGGAAGATCCGTCAGCGGATTATCATCCAGATCGATACTTTCCAAATTGGCCAAATATGCCATTGATGCAGGCAGTCCGGTCAATTGATTTTCGGACAGATCCAGTCTTTTGAGTGATGTCAATTGTCCGATTTCATCGGGAAGTGTTTTGAGTTCGTTTACTTCAAGCATCAGCTTTTTCAGGGATTTCAATGCACCGATTCCTGACGGGAGGGAAGCAATTCTGTTATTTTTCAGATCGAGGCGTTCCAATGCGGTCAAGCTGACTATTTCAACACTGAGATTTTCAAACTGATTGGCAGAAAGATCGAGCCAGCGCAATTTATCGAGTCCGGCCATTGAGGCTGGTATTTTGTCCAATTGATTATCGGAAAGATCCAACCATTCCAAATTATTCAAATTAGCAAAATCATCCGGTAGTCCCTGCAATTTATTCGCTTCAAGATTCAGCTGACGAAGAGTGGAAAGCTTTGTGAGGCCTGCAGGCAAAGATTCCAAATTCTGTCTGTCCCAATTCAGCTCAGTTGTTTTACCTTCCGACAATAGTTGAGACAGCTGTTGTTCAATATTCATAAAAATAATTTATTGTAAAAATCTACTTTTTAAAAATTCCATAGCGTTCCAAATATATTGAATTATACTAAGATTTACTATCATCTTCAAAATTTTGTTTAATGTTTTTTCACAAAACTAAGATTAAACTAATTATTATCTCCTGATCAACTTAGCAACTGCGATACCTTTTTCGGTATAAACAGTAAGACTGTAAGTGCCTTTTGTTAATTTAGCAGCATCTATAATTTCTGTATTTCCCGTCAAAATCCTTCGCCCTTCCATACTGTAAAGCTCCCAGCGAAGCGGCATCGGCGTTTCCAATTCAATTCTAAACTGATCGGAAGAAGGATTTGGTGAAATTTTAACGGCAATAAAATTCGGAATTGGTTTTTGTACCGCAGCCGCTGTTCCTGAGGGAATACAACCCAACCATCCGTCTGAAAATCCCGAAGCAGTAGTGCTTTGCCCATTCCATTCCATCATCTGCTGATAAGTGCCTGCAGCATAAACGCCAGTACCGTAAGCAGCCAATGCATTTATAAGATCATTTCCTGTTCCACCTGCTGTTTCTGATTTTCTCAATAACGCTTCTGTAGTATCTATTCTGTACCAGAAGATATCAAAACCACCGACCGGATAATGCATTTGGTCGGCTCCCTGCAGTGAATCCTGAAAATAACCGCCAAGCCAGAGTTCTGTTCCTTGGAAAGCGATATCATAAACATAACAGTTGGCAATTGTATTGCTTTGTCCTACAGCGAGTGCATTTCCGGCAAGGTCAATTTTTATCCAAAAAGCATCGTAAAAACGAAAGGCTGTCATCAATTGGAACTGATCTACATTGAGCACCGCCACAAAATCGCCGCAAAGCCAGAGTGTTTGCCGATCAGGAGCCAATCGCAATTTTTTAGGTTTGTCTTCATAGACACCACCCCAACGTTTGCTGCTTTGCCATTGTCCGTTTGCGTCAATTTTTGCAAACAGAATATCACTGTGTATCCTGCTGTAATAATAGGTATTACCTGTCAACACAAGACTGTCCTTAAATTCAGCTGCAATCCAGGCAGTTCCATCCGGCAATGGAGCCAAAGTGCGGGCCTTTGCCCATTTGGCATCGGGTACATCCCGCAACCAATCTGCTGCTCCATCCCAACTGTTCAATTTCAGCACAAAAAGATTGTATAAAAATGGGCTGTATAACTGCTCTGTTCCTATTTTCAGGCTATCATTGTATTCACCGCATACCCAGAGAAACTGTCCATCGGGAGAAACCTGAAGGTCATAGACTTTATTAATCCCTTTCGCCTGCAGCTGCTCCGCCCAAATAAGCTGTCCTTGAGGATTTATCTTGGCTATAAAATGTGTAATAGTTGTGCTCTGAAAGCCATAGCTGCCAAGGTTGAGCTGCCCGGTAAATGTCCCTGAAAGATAAAGATTTCCACTGTTGTCAGAAGTCATCGCACTCAGTTCATTATTGCCTGAATTGCCTATAGACATTGCATTGACAAGCTGACCGCTACTGTCATAATTAGATAAAAAAATATCGAAAGCACCTGCAGAATTATAGACTATGCCGTTAAAACTTATATTTTGTTGAAAAATACCTCCTACAGTCAGCCCTGACGGCATTTTTGCCAAATGCGTACAGGCATCACCCCCGGCATTGCCTAGACTGATAACATTGTCGCATATCTGAGCATTTACAGATTGGGCAATCAAAAACAGAAAAAAGAGGTGTTTTACATGCTTCAGCATTCCAAAATCTTAAATAAATCTAAATTAATAATGATTCCTGCATTCAAAGGTCTCCTATCCAAACAAAAAATCCTACTTTTATGTTAAGTTTGTGCGATTTATTTCAAAATCGTATTGTACTTATTCAGACATTAAGCAAACAGTAAGTTATATGAAAAAGACTCACATTATAGCACTTATTGTCATCGCAGCAGCGGTTGGCATTCTTATTACTATGCTTGGCAATTTCAGCACCTACAGCAATTTTACTGAAGCAGCTAAAACTACCGGCAGAACACATACCGTTATCGGACATTATGTGCCGGGTACAGCCCATTATGACCCCAAAGTCAATGCCAATTCCTTTTCTTTTGTCATGAAAGATGAAAATGGCGTTGAAAGAAAGGTCATCAGCAACACCGAAAAACCTCAGGATTTTGAACGCTCCGAGCAGATACAAATCAAAGGTCACATAGACGGCGATGCATTTATAGCCACAAGTATGCAGTTAAAATGCCCATCCAAATATCAGGATCAGGCTATTCAGAACAGCAAACAGGCTTCGAGGTAAACAATCAGGAAAAAATCGGAAGGATTTTTTTCAACCTTTTGAAATTACCAACTTAGGACATCAGGTATTGTCCAAACAGTTTTATCAGACATCTGACATGAATTATATAGGTGAACATCTTTGGGCCGGTGCTTTAGGGCACGGTCTTGTTGTATTGGCTTTTGCAAGCAGTATCTTGTCTGCTCTCGCTTACAGTTTTGGTACCAACAGCAAAATTGATCAGAACGCCAAAAGCTGGCGCAACATAGGAAGAGCCGGTTTTTGGATTCATGGAATTTCGGTTCTTGGCGTGATCGGCCTTCTGTTTTTTATCATGATACAGCGTTATTACGAATACGAATACGTTTGGGGACATACCTCTGATGACCTGCCTTTTCAATACATCTTTTCAGCATTCTGGGAAGGTCAGGAAGGGAGCTTTCTGCTTTGGATGTTTTGGAATGTTGTATTGGGCGGCATTCTGCTTTTCACAGCTAAGCGCTGGGAGATGCCCGTATTGGCTTCAATAGCTATAATTCAGGCTTTTTTGTCTTCTATGCTGCTCGGATTTTACATTAGCGATGCCGATTCCCGCATAGGATCCAATCCATTTGCCCTATTGCGCAATGTACATGAGGCACCCATATTCAATACACCCAATTATTTGCAAACGGTAAAAGGTACAGGTCTAAATCCATTGTTACAGAACTACTGGATGACGATTCACCCCCCTACCCTGTTTTTGGGTTTTGCCTCCACTGTAGTTCCTTTTGCCTATGCAGTTGCAGGACTTTGGACCCGCGAGCACCAAGCCTGGATGAAACCGGCATTGGCTTGGGCGTTGTTTTCGGGCGCTATTTTAGGCACCGGTATTCTTATGGGCGGTGCTTGGGCTTACGAGGCACTAAGCTTTGGCGGTTATTGGGCTTGGGACCCAGTTGAGAATGCCTCATTAGTTCCCTGGCTGATCATGATTGCCGGTATTCACACTGCCTTAGCAGCAAAAAATACGGCACATTCCATCAAGAGTACTTACCTGTTTTTCCTCTCATCCTTTGTGCTGATAGTTTATTCTACCTTTCTCACCAGAAGCGGTGTATTGGGAGAAACCTCCGTTCATGCTTTTACTGAAATGGGTTTGGAATGGCAGCTTGTCGCCTTTTTGGCCGTACTTTGTATTTGGCCGCTATGGATGTATTTTTCCCGCAGCAAAGGCATTCCAAAACCGGACAAGGAAGAAAGTGCCTATTCCCGTGAATTTTGGATGTTTGTGGGTGCACTTGTACTTCTTTTCTCATCAGTGCTGATCACTTTTACTACTTCAATTCCTGTTTGGAACAAAATAGCAGATGGATTTTCATGGCTTTTTGGCGGAGGAGATATTACAAATATAGCACCGCCAGAGGATGAGATTGCACACCACAATCGTTTTCAGCTTTGGATAGGTGTACTGATCGGTCTTTTGTCCGGAGCTTCCATTATGCTTCGATACAAAGTTCAGAACGTTAATACCAATTATAAAAAGTTTCTGCTCACCCATTTTGGTATCGCTATGGGTGCAGCTACGATAATTACCATCCCAGCTATGCTTTGGGGCGGAATTATTGCCTGGCAATATTGGCTGCTGACCTGGACAGGACTATTCACCGCTGTATCAAATCTGGATTATATCATATCCGTTTTCCGCGGCAAGGTAAAAGTAGCTTCCGGCCCTGTGGCGCATATCGGGTTCGGCCTGCTTATGGTGGGTGTTATTTTCTCCGGTGTATTAAAACGTCCTATTTCAGTAGGCTTTAACAGCATAGAAGTTAATGATCTCAATCCTCAGTCGAACAAAAATGTACTGGTGGCGAAGGGTGATAATATTGCTATTGGCGAAGGTTATTCAGTAGAATATACCCGCGATTGGCCATCGGGCAATATGCAGTATTTTGAACTTAAATTCACCAAAAAAGATTCCAGCGGCAAGATCGTGGATCAGTTTACAACTACTCCAAATGTAATCAGAGATTCCCTGCCAAGCGGTAAATATAAATTCCGCGCTGCCAATCCCAATACCAGACATTATCTGCATAAAGATGTGTTCACTTTGGCTGTACCAAACTGGGCCTTTGACGATCCTGAAAAACCTAAGGATAAAGCCCAAAAATGGGTGGCGTACAAGATGTCACAGGGCGACACTATTTATACCAAACGTCATTATGCAGTATTTACGCATATTGGGAATGAAATTCCCAAAATGGCCGGCTATAGCTATTCCGAAGGAGATATTCCTGTGACTGCCATATTGGAAGTACATGAACTGAAATCTGACAAAATGTGGATTGCCAAACCTTTCTTCTATATTCGTGAGTCAATTGTCAACAATGTCCCTTTTGAAATCAAGGAACTGGGCCTCAGTTTCAGACTGCCGCAGATTTTGGCAGAGGAGAAAAAAATGCTCATTGAAGTATTGGACAGCAATCCGGATGGCGAATATGTCGTTGTTCAGGCCCTTGTTTTCCCCGGTATCAATTGGGTGTGGCTGGGTTCAATCATGATGATGATCGGTTTGCTGATGGGTATGTGGGAGAAAATAGGAAAAAGAGGAACCAAAGAACCTGGAAGTGAGAATTAAAAGTTGAAAGTTAAAATTTGACAATTTTTGACCCGTAAAAAGTTATGAAGCCGCTCACAAAAGGAGGAATCATTGATCTTAATAAACGCTTTTAAGTATTTTTCGAAAAAAATTAGGAAAAACTTATGCAGCAAATCTGTTGTAGCCTTTTGATAATTTAGTTCACCATTCCTCTTTTATCTTTTATCTTTTATCTTTCCTCTTTTCATGCGAATTGGCCTGCTCTCCGACACCCACTCACATCTCGACCCTCAGATATTCCATTATTTCTCAGACTGTGACGAAATATGGCATGCCGGAGATATAGGCAACCATGACCTGGCCGACAAATTGGAGGCATTCAAACCATTTCGGGCTGTTTACGGCAATATTGATGACAATAAAATGCAGCTGCGCTTTCCTGAACATAACCGTTTTTCGGTAGAAGGCTTAGATGTATGGATGACGCATATAGGTGGTTATCCAGGCAAATATCCGAAGCAGATAAAGGAGATGATGCTAAAAAATCCTCCCAAACTCTATATCACAGGACATTCGCATATATTAAAGGTAATGCCCGATCCGCAATTTGGATTATTGCACATGAATCCGGGTGCCTGCGGCATTGAAGGCTGGCATAAAATGAAAACGCTGCTTCGCTTCAAAATTGAAAAAGCACAGGTCAAGGATTTGGAATTGATCGAGTTGGGACTCAGAGGAGAAATAAAGTAGTTAAGTAACCAATCACAAATAATAACAACTTTGAACCCGAAGGCTCCGCGAAGCGAATGAAGTCTTTTTCATACTGACATCGTTAGAAAGCCTCTCTCTCGTCATTTGTGACGAGACCACTTCAGCTGCGTTTTCTGCCTTGTCAGCCTAAAAAATCCTTTCATTGAAAACACATCATTATTTATGATTGGTTACTTATTATTATGAACATCAATTATATAACAACAAACAACAAAAAACAAAAAACCTTATAAAATTACCTGTTTCCTGAATCCAAGCGCTCCTGTTCAATCATTCGAAGGGCCTCATCTGCACCTTCGGTTGGATATAGTCCGTCCAAACAGGCCATACAGCTTGGCATTTCAGAGAAAATATCTTTAAGGTCTTCCAAAGGCAGATAAATAAGTGCATCAGCCTCAATGTATTGCTTAATACCTTCCAATGTTTTTTGGGCGGCAATCAATTCTGTTTTAACTGACATATCAATGCCGTAAATGCAGGGACTGATCACCGGCGGTGCAGCTGAGATAAAATAGATTTCAGCAGCACCGGCTTCACGCAGTGTCTGAACAATTCTTCTTGAGGTGGTACCGCGCACAATCGAGTCATCCACCACGGCTATTTTCTTGCCCTGAATGGTTTTACGGATTGGATTTAACTTGCGTTTTACCATACTTTCCCGCTCGCCCTGTGTAGGAGAAATGAAGCTGCGGCCGATATAATTGCTTTTGACCAATCCTCTTTTATAAGGAATCCCCAATACCTCGGCCAGACCGGAGGCTGCAAAGTAGCCGGAGGTTGGAACATCGATTACCATATCAGGTTTGAGTCCCATCTCTTGGATTCTTTTGCCCAGCATACGGCCCATTTTTACCCTTTGTCCGGCAACGAGTTTACCGTGGAAACTAGAGTCTTCGCGTGCAAAATAGATAAATTCAAATACACAGAAATTTTTTCCTTTCTGCATGCCCATATTGGAATGCACATTTCTCTCATTGTCAATATAAATAATCTCGCCGGGCTCAAGATTTCGCATTACTTCATAACCCAAATGGTCGAAACATACCGTTTCGGAAGCAAAACCATAAACCGGACCTTCCTCTGTTTCCTGTTTGCCCAAGATGAGCGGACGGATACCATTCGGATCGGTGAAAGCCAACAAACCGTGATTGGCAATGGCAGCAATTACTGCATAAGCGCCATTGACTTTAGATTGTGTAGTTCTTACTGCATCGAAAATATCCTCCGGCAATACATTGGCCAAGTCCTTTTTCTTCAGCTCTGAGGCAAAGGTATAAAGAATCAGTTCCAGGTCATTGGTTGTCGCCGGAAGGGTATGGTATTCCTCATAAAGCATACGGCCCATTTCTTCAAAGTTGGTCACATTCCCATTATGTGCCATGGCAATCCCGAAGGGATAATTGGCTGCAATTGGCTGAGCATTGGTTAGTTCATTGGTGCCCTGAGTCGTGTAACGAACGTGTCCCACTCCGATATCGCCAAGCAGACGATCGGCATGCCGCTGTTCAAAAACATTGCTTACCAATCCAAGTCCTTTTTTGATATGAAAAGTCTTTTCGAAAGTGATAATACCTGCTGCATCCTGACCGCGGTGCTGTAAGGCATTCAGCCCCATCAACAGATCATAAACAATGCTTTTTTTTCCGTATAAACCGATAATTCCGCACATAAATATAGAGGAAAGATTAAAGAGGAAAGATTAAAGACCTCAATGTATAATATTCAATTATTTTAAAAAAGGAAAGATTAAAGTAAAGTATAATTATTGATCATCGGTTCAACCCTAAACCATTATCATTTTTAAAGTCTCACTGTACAGTTTGTGTTCCACCGCCAATCCTCTGTTTTCTACCGCTTCCAATGTCTCAGCACCTTTTAAATCGACTGTTCCCTGTGCAATAATACTTCCGGTATCAAGCCCTTCATCTACATAGTGCACTGTAATTTTTGTTTCAGGCAGTTTATTTTCCCAGGCCCATTCGTATCCGTGCAAACCCTGATGCTCTGTTGTATCTGCCGGATGTATATTAATAATGCGTTTTGGATAGGCCTGTACCAAAACCGGGCTCAAGATACGCATATATCCAGCAAGAACGATAAAATCAATTTTATATCCTGCCAACATACCTACAACCTGCCTGTCAAATTCAGCCCTTTTTAAACCCAAAGATTCAATGCAGGCTGTTTCTATTCCCTGACTTTTGGCATAATCCAAGCCAGCGGCATCTTGCTTATTGGAAAAAACAAGTACCGGTTCTGCAATTCCTTTCAGAATACCATGCTGACAATTTTCCATAATGGCTTTCATATTGCTGCCGCGACCAGATATAAAGATGGCTATTTTTTTCATGACTGTAATTGACAGTTGGGTAAATGTTTTTCCAAAAACGCTTTGGTTTCAGGGCTCATGCCATATACCCTTATTTTTTTCAGATTGGGCAGTTTTTCTAAAGAATTCATAAAAGCCGGAGCAAACATGACAATCTCTTTCAAGCTGTCATCCAATTCCAATTCCTCCAAACTCTTTAGTTTTTCAATGCTTTTCAGGTCCTCACGGCTCGCTTTTTTTGAGACGACCAATCGCAATTTTTTGATATGATCAAATTCATATATACAGTCCGGAATGTCCTTAATTTTATAATATTCCAGATTCAAATTCAAAATGCCCTTTGAAGAAATGAGTAGGAGAAATTCTTTACTAATTATTGGATTATTCTGTTTTAGAATAGACTCTAAGGCGTAAACTTCATCAGAAGCTTTGGTATAAGCCAGTCCGAAACGAATCAAATCCAGTTCAGTATTTTCAAAAACACTGATATTGGTTTTGTATTCACCTGAATGCCTTGTTTTTTTAAAATCTACCCTTTTTTTGAGCGCAGAGGCCAGATTTGGTGAAGCAATTTTTTGTAAAAATTTAAGCGCTTTACTGCATTGATCCTTATCGTTCGATAATTTATAAACAGTGAACAGCGCAGTAACTGTACCTTCGGGGACTCCACCGCTTTTCATCAGGCTGAATGCCACTTCTACATTTGCAGGAATAAGGCTGTACAACATGGAAGTAATATTATCCAAAGTTCCCGAATCCTGCTGAACGGATTCCACCAAATAATCAGGTTTATTTTCATTCAAAAATGCTGTCAGCTGAAGCTCAGTCATCAATGCCGTTTCATAATCAGTATTGCTGTTTTCGTCAATGAGCACATGTGTAACCTGTTCATTGTAGGCCGATGCGAGGGTTATATTCAGCGCCCCAAGTTTTTCTTTGAGCTCTGTTTTTTTAAAAGCTGTTTTGGCATCTATAAAAAGTACATCTCCGGCTTTAAAAGGGCAATATGCCTTTTCAGAAAGCTCGGTCAGATAATAAAGTGCGTGTGCATTTAAAGGAATAATGCCAGAATTTAGCGCCTTTTCCAGCTTTTGTATATAAAGATCGGCTATTGGAAGCGCTTTTTTATCCCAGACATCAGCAAAAAATGCCAAATCTTCTGCGCTGTTTTTGCCGTCCTTAATCCAAGCATAGAATTTTTCAAAGCGGCTGATTTCGCTGTCATGCAATGCAGCACCTTTTAGGTTCAGTTCTTTGAGATTGGGGATGCGGATAATGAGACCGGGAATGTTGTTGAATTTGTTAAATTCTATATCCAACCGCTCCAGATTTTCAAGCTGTACCGATTCTTCAGGAAGTTGGCTGAATTGATTTCTGGATAAGCGTAGTTTTTTCAATGACTTTAACTGAGCCACTTTTGGACTCAAATATTCCAAGCCCGAACTGCAGATTTCCAAGGCTTCCAATTCAGGATATTCAAAAACATCCTCAGGAATTTCCTTGACTGTATCGCGGGTATAAACAAAGATTTTTTTAAGTTTTTTGCTGCATTTGCCAATCCAAGTGGGAAATTCCGAGCAGAACATACTAAGATCTTTCAATTTCGACAGACGGGTGATAGCTTCCGGTGCTTTTAAACTGAAAATACTGAGATGCAGCAGTTCCAAATTGCTCAAATTACCTAATTCGCCTGGAATTTCATATTCACAGTTGAGACTTATACTTTTCAAATTTAAGGCCTTGGTCATTCCAATTGGAAAACCTGTTCCGCTTCCATAAAGATTTAGACTTGTAAGCCCTATCATTTTTTCCCAACTTTTTTCGCCGAAAATGAGATTGGGACTATCGCTAATACTCAGATAATTTATTTGCGGGAGCTCCAGCAGTACATCAGGAATTTGAGCCTTCCCTTTATATTTTTTTAAATTTTCAATGCGCAGCGTTTGTAAAATCGGCGCATTTTTTATGGATTCCGGAATCTCTCCAAAACCCGACTCCACATTCAGCATCAGTTCCTGTACATTGGGCATTGCAAAGGCCTCGTCCAACTGTTTTTCAGTTTTCGGAAGATTAATAACCAGCTCAATAGCCGGTTCTTTAGCCTTTTTTGCAAAGCTCAGATTATATTTGGGAAGAAGCGCCATTGTGGGTGTTAATAACAGTTTTTTAATTTTCTTCTGCCAATATCCTTACGATAATGCATGCCTTCAAAACAAATTTTATTGCAGCTAAGATAAGCATTTTCAATGGCTTCCTCCAGGCTTGCGCCCTGACAAACCACATTAATAACCCGTCCGCCATCGGTGACAAGGTCTTCTCCGCTGCGTTTTACGCCGGCATAGAAAAGGAGGGTATTGTTGTCCACATCCTCCAATCCTTTGATGACAAAACCTTTAGGAAATGATTTCGGATAACCGCCCGAAGTAAGTACAACATCTACAAAGTAGCCGCTGTGCCATTTCCAGGCAACTTCAGCAAGTGTGCCCTTTATGGCAGCTTCAACCGCTTCAACCAGATTGGCATCCAAAGCGGGCATTAGTACTTCTGTTTCCGGGTCACCCAAACGGGCATTGTATTCCAATAATTTCGGACCATGTTCGTCCATCATGATACCAAAATAGATAAATCCTTTATAATCGAGGCCGTCTTTCTGAATGCCTGCCAAGGTTGGCTGTACAATCAGTCTGTCAATTTCTGCCGCAAGGCTTTCCGTATAAAAAGGAGCCGGACAAAAAGCGCCCATGCCGCCTGTGTTTGGCCCCAGGTCATTGTCATAAACCTGTTTGTGATCCTGTGAAGGCGGCAAAAGTTTGATGGTTTTGCCGTCGGTCAGGCCGATGATGGAAATCTCATCTCCGGTAATTTTATCTTCTACCAAAAAATTGGCTTCATTGCCGTATGTTTCTCGGAATTCGCTCAGGGCTTCTTCGGCCTCAGCCATATTATTACAGACAAAAACGCCTTTTCCGGCGGCAAGTCCGTCGTATTTTATAACACAGTCGCCATTTTTGGATTTGATATAGGGTATTGCTGCATCTACATTTGAAAATAGTTCAAAATCGGAGGTTGCAATATTGTGCCTGCGCATAAACTCTTTTGCGTAGATTTTTGAGCCTTCCATGATCGCTGCGGCCTTGGTCGGTCCCAGAATTCGTATGGAAGTTTTTCTGAAATAATCCACAATGCCCTGTGAAAGCGGCACTTCAGGGCCAACTACTATCAGTTCAATGTTTTCCTGACGGCAGTAGTCTTCCAATGCAGCAAAATCGCTGATGGAAACCGAAAAGCTGCGGGGAATCCCACCATTGCCAGGCAATACATAAATATTATCCCACCCTACGGTCTGTGCGAGTTTCCATGCGATGGCATGTTCCCGTCCGCCGGAGCCTATGACTGCTATTTTCATAAATTGGTACTTTTATATTGGGAGTGTAGCGTGTACTTTAATGGAATGAATTAACTGTCATCAATAAAAAGTCAAGGCTTTTTGAATAGTCAAGGCTATCATATTCCAGTCCTATTTTCCGAATATTGCTGTAATAATCTTTCAGATGGCTGTAGTAATTTTTTTCCAATTGAACTGCTGTAGCCTTTTGTCCGATTTTTTCCAATAAAAACCATTTTTCCAACAGGCGGGCTGTTCTTCCGTTGCCGTCATGAAAATGGTGTATTTTTAAAAATACCAGATGAATGAATGAGGCATAATAGAATATTTCAAAGTCATTCAGTTCGGTTTCAAAAAGCAGAGCAACATCCTCAAAAAGTTTTTCCGTTTCGGCTTTAACAATTGAAGGGTCAGCTGCAATGTATTCAATTCGGTCATCGCTATTAATCACAAACATAGGATTTGGTCTGATCAGACCCTGCTGGCTTTTAGGCAGCAGATTTGCACTTAATAATCCATGAGCTTTTTGAACATTTTCCAAGGTTATCCTTTGCTCGTCTATAAAATCGTAAGCAGCATACAAATCGTCTGCTTTTCGGGTATAATCAGGCTGAAAAGGTACTTTTAGAAACTTATGTTTAAAAAAGCTGTCAAATTCGATATCCTCTCCTTCAATTTTTGAAGAATAGACCGAAGAAACAGATTTATAAAACTGAAAATAATCGACCGGCAACTCCAATTTTTTCATATTGTCCAATTGTACCAAAGGTGATATTTTTACAGCCTTGGTAAATTGATCCAACAGTTGGGTGCTCAGTATTTTAAATTCCATTTTACATGCGCTATTTCAACAATTCTTTGGTCTGTTTTAGTACCAAATCACAGATTCTCACTGCGTCACCTATATAATTAACAGATTCCATTGCATTGCAGCGGTCTTTGATCGCCTGATCGATATTCAGTCCGTTCACGAGTTCCACCAGACTTTCTTTGGTCGGTTTTTGTCCGCGGGAAGCTTTTTTGAGCAGGGTATAAGGGTCGTCCACACCGACAATTTTCAGCACGGTCTGAATCGGCTCAGCCAACAGTTCCGGACTGTCATTCAGCTCGGCAATACAGTTGCCTTCATTCAGCTGCAGTTTTTCCAACCCGCGCATCGTCTCTCCAATAGCCAGATACGCATGGCCCAAAGCCACACCCATATTGCGTTGTACGGTCGAATCGCTCAGGTCGCGCTGCATGCGGGAGCGGCAAAGTTTGTCCGACATTACGGTAAGCATACCGTTTGACAACATCAGATTTCCTTCGCTATTTTCAAAATTGATGGGATTGACCTTATGCGGCATCGTGGAAGAACCCACTTCGTTGGCATTGCTTTTCTCCGAAAAAAGTTCGTAAGAAATATAGAGCCAGCAATCCACATCAAGATCCATCACAATATTGTTCAGACGGCGGGTCAGGTCGAAATAGCCGGCCCAGCTGTCATGATCTTCGATCTGTGTGGTCGCAATATTCGGTTCAATACCCTGTTTCAACATAAAGTTGTGACAGAATGTCAACCAGTCAAAATTGGGAAAAGCAGCGAGCATAGCGGAATAGTTGCCTACTGCACCGCCCAATTTTCCGTAGAAACGGCAATTTTTTAAATCTTTATAAACTCTGGCAATGCGGTTGATATAGACAGCGATTTCTTTACCTGCGGTACTCGGAGAAGCTTTTTGTCCGTGGGTACGGCAGGGGAAGGGACTATGTTTCCATTTTTCGGCCAGTTCCATCAGTTTTTCGAGGACCTGCTTTATCTGCGGCAATTGCACCTGTTCCAAATATCCTTTGAGCATGAAAGTATAGGCCAAATTATTGGCATCTTCCGAAGTCAGTGCAAAGTGAATCATGTTCACATCGCGCAGGCCAATGCGCTCGCGCAGAAACATTTCGCAGGCTTTCACGTCATGCTTGGTCACATCTTCAATAGCCTTGATGCGCTTGTAATCAGTATCAGAGAAATTATTAATACAATCGTGGATATTTGCTTTTTCCTGTTCGTTGAGCGGAGCAAACAATTTTGTTTCGTCCAATGCGAGGATGTAGAGCAATTCCATTTTGCAACGGTAATACATGAGTGCGTATTCCGAAAAATAATCTCCGTGTTTGGTCATACGGGAGGCATAGCGCCCATCGAGTGGAGAAACAGCCTTATACATAATTAATAATTTGAGGATTTGAGGATTTGAAAATTTGAAGATGTTCATCCTTGCAGATTTATTTCTCAATGTTTTCTATTCTCGAAATCTATTTTTAAATCCTTTTTTCAATTAAACAGTATTATTTGTAAGGGGATTCTACGATGATATTTTTCTAAAAAAACATCAACTAATAATTATTTAAAGATTTTAAAACCAATTAAATAGCTTTGTAAAACCATTTTTCAAATTTTCAAATTTTCAAATCTCCAAATTTTCAAATTGAATTTTATCCCAATATTAAATTATCCCCTTCCCCGATAAGTCCCTCTTTACTTAGGTTTTCTCTTACGCGGGTTTGAAGTTCGGTAGCAGGAACCTCTAATTTTTTACCGGTTACCATTTCATAAATTTCTTCATAGCGGCGGGTAGTTTCTGCTACTACTTCCGGAGCGAGTACCAAAGGCACTTCCCCTTCGATTTTGTTGGCGAGCATCCACTGACGGACAAACTCTTTGTCGATCTGTTCGGCAGAATCGGGATTGGCTTCATAGTCCGATTTTCTCCAGAAACGGGAAGAATCGGGGGTGTGGATTTCGTCAATCAGAATCAGTTTACCGTCAATCAGTCCAAATTCATATTTGGTATCCACCAGCACGATACCTTTCGATGCCAGATATTCGCTGCCAAAGCGGAAAATCGCCAAGGTTGCAGCTTTCATCTGCTCCCAGATTTCTGCGCTGACCAAACCTGTGCGGATAATTTCCTCAGGAGAGATTTCTGTATCATCATCATCTTTAGTGGTCGGTGTCAGCACCGGGGCATCAAATTTCTGATTTTTCTTCAGTCCGTCAGGAACAACAGTACCGCTGAAATTGCGCTGTCCTTCCTCGTAACCGCGCCACATTGAACCTGTAAGGTAGCCGCGGACGACCATTTCCACTTTTAGTGGAGTTGCCTCTTTTACCAGCATCAGATTCGGATCGATAATGCGGATCACATGGTTGGGAATGATGTGTGCTGTCTGTTCAAACCAAAAGCCTGCTATGCCGTTTAGCACAGCTCCTTTATTTGGAATCGGTGTTTTGATTTTTTTATTGAATGCCGAAATTCTGTCTGTAACTACGATGAGACGTGTGTTATCGTCCACACGAAGACTGTCGCGTACTTTGCCGCGGTGCAGAAATGTCAGTTTCGGGCTGTTGGTTTCTAATTTTGTAATGCAGTTCATATCCTGGATAAGTGGAAAAGTAGTTATTCGAAGTAAGTAGAGGGTAGAGGGTAGAAAGTATGACCTTTCCTAAAATTCTTTGATGAGAAAATGTTTCAAGTACCAAGTACTCTCTACCCTCTACTTTCTACCTGTTTTAATGTTTAAAATGCCTAATCCCGGTCATCAGCATCGCAACACCCAAATTATTACAGGTTTCCACCACCTGCTTATCGCGAATGGAACCGCCGGGCTGTACTATTTTTCTGATGCCTTCGGCAGCGGCCAATTCCACATTGTCTTCGAATGGGAAGAAAGCATCGGAAATAAGAATAGCTGAACCTAATTCACGGCTCATGAATGTATCGGCAGAGATTGCCTTTGTACCGAGTTCGCGGGTAAGATTTTCTTTACATTTATCAATCGCCAACTTGGTAGCAATTAAGCGGTTTGGTTGACCTGCACCCATACCCAACATTTGCATGCAGCCGTTTTTGCGGCGTACAATTACAATAGTATTGGATTTAATACTGCGGATGGCACGCAAGCCAAATTCTACGAGATCCTGTTCACCGGTGCTGTCAAATTGAATATCGGTTGCAGAATCCATTTTATCATATAAAATGTCATCGGTATCCTGAGTGAGCAAGGTGCCGTTCAGATATCGGTAATCATGATTGAATTTCAAGTCATTGACATCCAATTCGATAACACGAAGATTTTTGTGCAGTTGCAGATATTCCAATGCATCTGCTTCAATTTTTGGTGCAATTACTACTTCAACAAATTTGCGCAGCGATTTATCAGCATTGTCCAATTCGAAGAACTTTACCGTGTCTAAGGTCAGTGTAGTATTGAAAGCGATAATAGAGCCAAAAGCTGAGATCGGATCGGCATCCCAAGCCAATTCCAGCACCTGACGCTGATCTTTGCCCTCTGCCAATCCGCAGGGATTATTGTGTTTTACGACCGAACAGGATACAGCTGTACTGCCTTTGATGGCTTCCAGTGCTCCGTGAATATCGAGGATATTATTGAAAGAAAGCTCTTTGCCATGCAATACTTTCATGTCGGCCAGCGTGTGTTTGTCGCCGGTTTCGCGATAAAAAACTGCTTTCTGATGGCTGTTTTCTCCGTAACGCAGTCCCAATCCCTGATCGAAACTGAGACGAAGCGACTGTTTGCCCAATTCTTTGTCCATCGCCACAGCAATCATTGCGTCATAATCGGCAGTATGATTGAAGGCTTTGGCCATGAGGCGCTGACGGAAAGCATAGCTGAGTGCACCGTTATTGGCTTTCAGTTCGGCAATAAGCTCTGTATAATCAGTAGGATCGACAACTACAGCCACATGTTTGAAGTTTTTGGCAGCGGCACGCACCATTGTTGGGCCTCCGATATCGATATTTTCAATCAATGTTTCAAAATCAGAGCCCTGTTCCATTACTTTTTTGAAAGGATAAAGATTGCAGACAACCAAATCGATTGGTGCAATATTCAATGCCTTTGCTTCCTCGGCATCGCGATCGCGATCGAACAGGATTGCCGATTCGATATTGAAGGAGATGGTTTTCATGCGGCCGCCGAAAGCTTCGGGATTACCGGTTACTGTGGAGATTTCGGTGGTCTCAATGCCGGCATTGTCCAGCTGTTTGCGGGTACCTCCGGTCGAAATAATTTCACAGTTAATAGCCTGCAATGCTTCTGCAAGCTCCTGAATTCCGGCTTTGTCGGATACACTGAGCAGTGCGCGGCGGATTGGAACAAGATTCATATTATATTTAATGTTAAATATTATGTAGTTAAACGATTGTATCTAAGTGATTTACTTTTTTTCTGACACAGAATTATCCTTAATGTTAAAAACTATGTTCAGTTTATTTTTACCATTTTTCAATTTCATGGTTTTTTCAAAAAACCAATCAAAACTGAAATCATTTTCATAAGTACGCTCTATCCAGCCTTCGCCGGGATAATTTGCCCAGAGGACGCATTTTACATGATGTTTTCCCGGTTCAACATCCAAACTGACTTTGTTTTTTTCGGATTGTTTCATTTCAGTACTTTGGACTATTTCCTTACCGTCGATAAAGACATGCATACGTGAAACATGGTCAAAACCTTCGATGGTATTCAAGGCCTGAAAACTGATATCAAGTTTGGCTTGAGCAACAGCACTATTGACTGTTCCGATTAAAATAAGGGAAAGGAGGAAAAACAAAAATTTGGATTTCATGGGTTTAATTTTTAAATGGAGAGAAATTGAAACTGTTATACTTCTATTCCTTTCAGTTCTGCAATATGAGTCACAATGTTTCTGAAAATTTTCAGACCCATGCCCTCTTCAGAAATTGAAGGATTTTTGCGTTTCAGCTGTCCCCAATTCGGGTGATTGTAAAGGCTCAAAAAAGCTTCCGGGTGCGGCATCAGACCGAAAACCTGTCCGGTCGGATCGCAGAGTCCTGCGCAATCGAGTTCGGCACCGTTTGGATTGAACGGATATTCGGAGGCAGGGCTGCCATCTGCCATGCAGTAGCTCAGGCAGTTCAATGCTTTGGTTTTGACAATCTGACGCATCGTATCATTTCCAAAAACCAGTTTGCCTTCTCCGTGGCGCACAGGTACAGGGAAAATATCCATATCTTTCAGGAAAGGCGTTTCCGACATGTTGTTCACCTTACAGTGCACCCAACGGTCTTCATATTTTGCCGAGTCATTGTGTGCCAATGTAGCCTGCTGTTCATAATAAAGGTTGGTATTTGGCAACAGCCCCAGACGTACCAGCATCTGAAAACCATTGCAGATGCCCATTACATAATGTCCATTGTTGATAAAATCTTTGATTTCATCCAAAAGGGTACGGCCATTAGGCAGTTTTTTGTATCTGATTTTATTGGCCATTACTTTGCCGGAGGAAAGGTCGTCTCCGAAGGAGAAGCCGCCCGGAAAGTGCAGGATATCATAATTGTGTATCGAATGCCCTTTGATAAGCACATCGTTGAAATGTACGATGTCGGCCGTTGCACCGGCCATGCGGTAGGCTGCTGCGGTCTCTTCTTCGCAGTTGATGCCAAATCCGGTGAGTACTATTGCTTTTACCATATTATTAGATTATCAGATTGTCAGATGTCAGAAGGCAGATGTCAGATTTGTAGAGAGTAGAGGGTACTTGGTAGAGGGTAGTATCCTAATCTCAAAAAATCTATTATTTTCAATAATTTTATTAAACTATCTCGGGTCGTATGGTACTCTCTACTCTTTACCAAAGTACTAAAAACTAAGTCCGCCGCTCCAGGCTTTTTGCAATGCCTCTACTTTGGTCTGAACCAAATTTTGACCGTTTCGGCTGATCGTAAGACTGTTGCCGCCGGTTACCTGTCCGATCAGATTGGCGCGATCTCCAAAAATTGCTTCGAAAGCAGCTTTGTTTTCTGGTTTGACAGTCACCGCAAAACGGGAATGTGATTCCGAGAAAAGGAGCGCTTCGTTGCTCAATTCGTCAGGCAGACTGTCCAACTGAATATTGGCACCCATTTGAGCACCGAAAGCAGATTCTGCCAAGGCCACTGCCAAACCGCCGTCAGAAAGGTCATGACTTGATTCGATCAGTGCATTTTTATTGGCTTCCATTACTTTCAGGTAAAGTATTTTTGCCGATTCTTTGCGCACTTTGGGAACATTGGCACCCAAGTGACCCAATAACTGATAGAACTCGGAAGCGCCCAATTCATTATAGGTTTCGCCCAACTGATAAATGAGATCGCCTTCAGCTTTGAATTCCGAAGTGATGGTTTTTCTCACATCATCAATTTTTGCAGTCATAGAATAAAGGATTGTCGGCGGAACCGAAATCTTTTTACCATCTGCTTTGAAGTCGTTTTTCATCGAATCTTTGCCCGAAGTGAGCGGGATATCGAAATAAGTAGCAATGTCGTACAATGCTTCGCAAATCTGAACCAATTTGGCCAGTTTCTGCTTGCCGTCGGGGTTGCCCACTTCATCAAATACTGAATCGGGTACACAGAAGTTGTCATTGACCGACCAGAAAATACCGTCGCCCGATTCTGTATTGGGCAGGCGGCCACCGACCGAGATGATCTGACGGACAGCCTCATCAAAGGCGCCTGCCGACATTTCGAAAGCATCGATATCGCCATAACGCGGCAAAATGCCGTTTGAAATTGCCACACCCTCGTAAGTGTCGAAACCAAAGCGCATGACACCTGCATCCTGAGGAGCTTTACCATGTGGTCCCATCAATGGTTTCACAATGGTTTTACCTTTTACCTCATGATCGTACTGACGGATAATATGTTCGCGTGAGCAGATATTGAGGCTGCCCATCAGTTTTAATAAGGTCTCGCTGAAGTCAGTCTGAGCTTTCAGCTCCGGCTCATTCAGCACAACTGTGTCCCATTCGGCATACATGATTTTTTGCGGTACACCCTCATGCAGGAAATGCATTTGAATATAAGCTACTTTTTCATCATCGTAACGGATATCCAGATAACCGGAATCAGTGAATACGCCAATATCAGAGAGTTCAACTTCCATCAGTTTGGCCAATTCGAAAATTTCCTCCAGATTTTGTTCTTCAATAACCAATGACATACGCTCCTGCGACTCGGAAACAAAAATTTCCCAAGGGCGCAGACCTGCATATTTTAAAGGCACTTTGTCGAGATTGATAATGGCACCTCCGGGGATGGTCGCCAATTCACCAATGGAAGAGGAAAGTCCGCCCGCACCGTTGTCGGTACTTGTTTTGATCAAGCCGCGCTGTGCAGCAATGACCATAAAATCATAGACTTTCTTCTGTGTGATCGGAGATCCGATCTGAACAGCAGACATTGGTGAATGCTCGTCTATTTCGATAGAAGAGAAAGTAGCACCGTGGATACCGTCTTTACCGACCCGTCCGCCGGCCATGATGATGTGGTCACCGGCATCAATCGGTTTTTCCCAGCTGTTTTTACCTTTGAAATCATAAGGCAGAATGCCGCCTGTACCGCAGTAAACCAATGGTTTTCCGCTGTAGCGGTCATCAAAAACAATAGCACCGTTGACAGTTGGAACGCCCGATTTGTTGCCGCCGGCCTCGATACCTGCTACCACGCCGTCCATAATCTGACGGGGGTGCAGCTGACCTGTGAGCAGCGGTTTGCTGTAGGTAGGTGATCCAAAACAGAGTACATTGGTATTAAACAACAGTTTAGCTCCGCCAATACCTGTTCCGAGCGGGTCGCGATTATTACCGAGAATACCGGTGATTGCTCCGCCGTAAGGATCGAGGGCAGAAGGAGAGTTGTGCGTTTCTACTTTCCAGACAAAGAGTTTGTCGCCTGTAGCTTTTACAACACCGGCATTGTCTGAAAATACTTTTACCAACCAGTCATTGCCATTTTCCTTGAGACTTTCGGCGACTTTATCAGTAGTCCCTTTTATGTAAGTTTTAAAAATAGAACGGATGGTTTTCTGTTCGCCTTTTGATTTATCATCGAAATGAATGATAGCATTGAATTCCTTGTGTTTGCAATGCTCAGACCAGGTCTGTGCAAAAACCTCGAGTTCGCAGTCGGTAGGCTGCATCTGCAGTCCCAATTCGCGGCGTTTTTCTCTGATTTCCGGATCGAGATAGTGATTGCGCACGGCCTGCATCTCTTCCAGATTCAGGGCCAATACTTTGGTTTTGGACAGGTAAACCAGTTCTTCATCAGTAAGGTTCTCCAATTGGATATATTCAACAGTATTGTCAATCGTGAGTTTTACTTCAGGTACATAGTAACGGAGATCAATTTTTCCGCTTTCCTCATCCGCCCATCCGAAAGAAAAATGATTGATAAGCGGATTGCCCAAAATGCGTTTGGTGACATTTTTGAGCTGTTCTTCGGTCAGTTTATTTTCAAAAAAGTAAATATACTGCGAGAAGATATGCTGTGTATTAACATCCAAATCGAGATTAAAAAAGTCGGCCAATGCCATTTGTGCCGAGATTCCTTCGTCGTCGGTAACGCCGGGCAATTGGGCAACGGCTACAGCACAGGCATATTTTGCAGGTGCGAAATAAGCATTGACTAAAGCATCATCAGTGATTTTGTCTTTGATACAGCCTTCGGAAAAATCCTGCAGTTGTTCTTCGGTCAAGGGATAGTTGACGGAAAAGAGTTGAGCGGTTTTTACTTTACCGGTATTAATACCCAACTGCTGCTGTGCATTGTAGCGGATGCTTTCCCCTCTGGAATCGCGAATCCCTTCCTTGAAAAAGCGTTGTATGGTGTTATACATAATTGGAAGAAAAAGAGGAAACCCTCAATTTATAAATATAATTTAAGAAAAAAGACCGCCTTGCAGGGCAGTCTTTTCTATGTTTAGTAGTCGTATTTCAATTGCACGGCACCGCACTCGATACGGATTTCGGGACTTTGCGTAATAGTGCCCGCTTTTCGTGCCTGATAACCTCCCGAGTCTGCCAATTCGAGGACTTTGTCGGCCTCGCTTTCTTCAACAACGAGCAGCATGCCGTTGCCCATATTCCAGTAAAGATAAGCATCTTCAGGAGCGATGTTGCCAACTTCAATGACGCGCTGCATAACCTCAAGCGGTTCGTGGAGATTATTAAGCACCGCACCGTAGTTTGTAGTTTTCAATACCCTGCGGAAATTGTCGGCAATACCGCCGCCGGTGATATGTGCAGCACCCTGCGGTATGATATTATTAGCAATAATTTTGCTGATAAGCGGACAGTAAATGAGTGAAGGAGTAAGCAAAGCCTCTCCCCATGTTTTTTCATCGTTATAGCGCTCTGCATGCCAGTTATCTCCAAAAGCAGCCTGCATGGTGCGGCGCAGGAGAGAATAGCCATTGCTGCGGAAACCGCGGCTGCGCAATGCAATTACCACTTGACCGGGTTTAACACCGGAACCGTCGATTGGTTTTTCCATATTATCCGGCAGGATACCGATAGCAGTGGAACACCAGTTGAAGTGCATGCGGTCACCCCAGCCGTTGATACGGTTGCCGAGCTCGGCAATTTCACCGCCGGTGATGCTCATATTTGCAAAATTGCAGGCTTCGGCTAAGCCTTTCATCAGTTCGTTGATAATTTCGCGGTCGAGTTTATCAACATCGATGATATTGGATATACTGGTAGGTTCAAAACCTGCAGTAGCCAAATCATCGGCCACCATAGCTACGAGATCGTAACCCAGCGTATTGTAAATGCCTGTGCGTTCGGTCAGCTCTATTTTGGTACCAATGCCATCAGAACCAATCCCGATGCGCTGATTTCCAAAAAGAAGCATATTGGAAAATACCCCATCAACTTTTAGGGCAATGGCACCGGCTTTATTTTCACGGTTTCGGAAAGTTGTTTTTGCCCAGTCGAAGGCATCTTTTGAGCAGAGATTGCCCAAATCAATATCCAAACCGCTTTGTTTTTGATTGGCCATGTGTGAAAGTATGTTGGCTTTTGATTGAAAAAGCTTATTTTGTGGGGGATTCGGCCAAATTGGCCTCTTGTGAAAAATAAGTACCCCCCAATTTGAGTGCAAAATTAGCTAGTTTTGACGGATAACAAAACTATGTTAAAAGAAACTTAACAATAAATTAACAAGAGATTTAGGATATAGCTATTTAATCCCAAAATTACTCCTTAAATTTGCCTGCAATTTTTTCGGAAGCAATAACAAATCTACATCACATGAGAAAGTTGCAAAAACAGGGTCTCACTTTTGATGACATCCTCCTCATTCCCGCCTATTCTGAAGTTCTCCCTCACGAGATAGATCTCAGTACGCAAATTACCAGAAAAATAAGATTGAATATTCCCTTGGTCAGTGCCGCTATGGATACTGTCACAGAATCGGATATGGCAATAGCCATGGCAAGACAGGGAGGAATCGGCATTATTCACAAAAATATGACTATTGACGAGCAGGGGGAGGAGGTTGATCGAGTGAAACGTTCTCAAAACTTTGTCATCAGCAATCCTTTTTTCCTAACCCCCGATCATTTTGTGTATGAGGCAGAGACACTCATGAATAAGTACAGAATTTCAGGTGTTCCTATTTGCAATAAAGATGGAATCCTGGTAGGAATTCTTACAAACAGAGATCTTCGTTTCGAAATTGACTACAATCAAAAAATCGGCGCTGTAATGACCAAGGAAAATTTGGTTACTGCCCCTATGGGAACAACTTTGGAAGAATCAAAGGCCATTTTGCGCAAACATCGCGTTGAAAAACTGCCGCTTGTAGATGCGCAGGGCAGATTGGGCGGATTGATTACCATAAAAGATATTGAAAAATCGGAACGTTATCCAAACGCTGCCAAAGACCACAAAGGCCGCCTGCTCGTAGGTGCTGCCGTTGGCACTTCTCCCGATACTTTAGAGCGCGTTGCCCGTTTGGTGAAATCGGATGTTGACGTTATCGTTGTAGATACTGCTCACGGCCATTCCGTAAAGGTTTTGGAAATGATCGGCACCATCAAAAAATTATATCCCGAACTGCAGATTATAGGTGGCAATGTTGCTACAGCTGCTGCAACTATTGCCCTTATAGAAGCTGGGGCCGACGGCGTAAAAGTTGGAATCGGACCGGGTTCTATCTGTACTACACGCATTGTTGCCGGAGTGGGTATTCCGCAAATCACAGCAATTTATGACTGTGCCGAAGCAGCAAACAATTATGGAGTTCCCGTAATTGCTGACGGCGGTATCAAATATTCCGGTGACCTAATCAAAGCGTTGGGTGTTGGTGCCAGTGTTTGTATGATGGGTTCTATTTTTGCCGGTTGCGAGGAAAGTCCCGGTGCTGTTGAACTTTATCAGGGTCGCAAATTCAAAGTGTATCGCGGCATGGGTTCTATCACTGCTATGGAAAAAGGCAGCAAAGACCGCTACTTCCAACAGGATGCCAAAAAATTGGTTCCGGAAGGAGTAGAAGGCCGTGTTGCTTACAAGGGTTATGTGGAAGACACAGTTTTTCAACTTATTGGCGGAATCAGACAGGGCATGGGCTATTGCGGTGCAAAAAACCTTGATGTATTGCACGAAACAGCACAATTTGTTCAAATTACCAATGCCGGTCTGCGCGAAAGCCATCCGCATGGAATTCAGATTACTAAAGAGGCACCTAATTACTCTGTTGAGTAAAAAGATCAAAGATCAAAGTTTAAAGTCAATTTTAGTTTTCTTTAAACAAGTAGCATTCTTTTCAAAATCAGCTTAGATTTATAAAGGCTGCACATTTACTTTTATCTTTTAACTTTTATCTTCCATCTTAATATATGACTCACGAATTAATTCTAGTCCTTGACTTTGGCGCACAGTACAATCAATTGATTGCACGCCGTGTACGCGAAGCGAATGTCTATTGCGAGGTAGTATCCTGCAGTATCAGCCCCGAAGAGGTGAAGGCCAAAAATCCCAAAGGGATTATATTTACGGGCGGTCCGAGTGTGGTTTATGAAACAGGCGCACCAACAGTTGATCCCGGAATTTTTGAATTGGGAATTCCTGTTTTGGGCATCTGCTAC
>JBIKQC010000241.1:0-7337 GCA_044349855.1 Saprospira sp. | reverse complement strand
TTTATCTTATTCGGCTAATAATAATTTCCTGATTCAACTAAATGGAGCGGGACAGCTTTTATGGCACAATACAATTAGCACAGCAACGGCTAATAATATTCAAGACATAGAAATAGACGAGAATGGAGATATTTACCTATTGGGATATTTTAGAGATGTAGTGTACGGTACACTTGGTCAGCTTTATTCCTATGGTCATAATGATGTTTTATTGGCAAAATTTGATTCTGGAGGTCAACTGCTTTGGTGGAAAAAAATGGGCGGCGGATCTGTTGACCTAGGCATTGCCTTACACATAAGCAATAACTATATTTATTTGAGCGGTGTTTTTCAAGATACGGCATATTTTGATTCAATGACACAAGTTTGTGATGGAGAATTCGATGCTTTTTTAGCTCAATGCGATATGCAGGGTTCGGTCAATTGGGTCCAAATTGTAGGAGGCACAGACAATAGCAAAGGCTTTGATATAGCAACTTCAGCAAATGGAAATATTTATATGGTGGGGCTTTTTGAAGGCACGGGCAGATGGGGCACTGACAGCGCTACTTCCCGCCTGCTACGCCATGTTCCTTCAGATATTTTTATTGCTGAATACAAAACAGATGGGACCTTCCAATCTGTCAAAACAATTGGAAATATAGGAACAGACTATGCAACTGCAATTTGTATTCTTGATAGCACAGATATATATATTGCCGGGATTTTTAACGATTCGGTTTTTTTTGATTCCACATTGCTGGTCGCAATTGGGTCTGATGCTTTTGTGTTGAAAAGCTCTAAGCCGCAACCCCTTGGTTTTTCTACTGTTAAACCTAACATTTCAGGTTCTTGGGTTTACCCAAATCCTGTTTTTGAAACAGCAACTATTGAATTTGAATTGGAAAAATTAGCAACAATTGATATTGTACTCTATAATACATTAGGGCAAGTTGTTAAAACTATTTTACGTGATCAGTATTGCAGCGGATATCAACAACTTAAATTCAATAAAGAACATTTGCCGGCTGGAATTTATTATGTAATGATTGTCAGCCCTGACCAAAAAGTTGTTTTACCATTAGCAATACACTAGTTTATTGTAATATAATTTCTACAACTTTAAAAATAAGTACCGAAATAAATAATCTCATTCAAGTCTATAACTTTAGAAGTATTTTTTACCTGTTCGTCAAAATAGAAACATAATATGAAAAAAATTATTCTGCTATTAACCCTAATAAGTTTATACTTTTCACAAAATAGTCAAGCTTGTCATAACACAACTATCAACACTGTAAGTTCTGTGAATAATGGTAATGGAACAACCACATATACAATAAACCTTACAATTGACGTGGGCTCTTCCGATGGAAACAGTTTAGGTTTTGCCTTAATTTTTGGGAGCTCTGCCTCAACACCTATTGTAAGAACAAGTCCAGCTTTCACCCCTTTTTTGACAAGAGCAGGTTTCAACAATCTGGTTGGTCATACAGGAACAACTATAGGTTCGAGCATGCCTGGAGCGGATTTTTTTAGCAGCAGATATGCCAACAGAACAGATGTTCTTACTTACGAAACCAATGACGGTACATTTGGATTCGGTTCTACCGATTATACAACAACAGTTACTGTAACTGTACAAGGTTGCGTAGAAAGCATTACTTTAGATGGGGACTTTAGAACCCTTGGTACAGCAGTAAGCAATGCACTTTGCCGCCCTGTATTCAACACAGGGGTAAGCTGTGCCTGTAACATCAATTCATTGTCTGCAGGCAGTCAAACAGCCTGTGTTCCTGCAACCAATACCTATACACAACAGGTAATAGTTACTTATACCAATCCTCCTGCAACCGGTACATTGAATGTAAACGGACAATCTTTTGCAATCACTGCAAGTCCGCAAACTGTGACGCTTACAGGTTTGACTGCTAATGGTGCTGCGGTTAATGTAACAGCTGTTTTTTCAGCTTCCGCAACTTGTACGCGTAGCAGTACTGCTTTATTTACAGCACCTGCTGCCTGCACTGTAAGTTGTACACCCAATAATGGTACTTGGGATTAATTTTGTTTGGAAATCTACCATTTAAAAAAAATCAAATTGCTCCAGGCTTTGGAATCACCAAATGAGACCAATGCTTGGGTTGGAGGACAAAATTTAAGATATTTTCCCCGATAGGGTTTCAATTCATTTTATTTCGTCTATAAAAATGCCCAGATTGGGCAACAAACCTGTTTAGGCAAGCTCCATAGGAGCGATATTTTTGTAGCAGCGTTAGCTGCGAATGGAGGAAGAGACCCATCGGGTCGGCATTTCAATACCCCCCACAAAAAACCGCCACGCCAAATGATGAAGCTATGCAGGACTATATTTCCTGTTTCGAAACCCTACACGATTATGTCGATTATTTTGTGGTCAATGTTAGCTGTCCAAATGTCGGCGATATGACAAAGCTGCAGGATACCGCTTTCCTGATTGAACTTCTTGGCGATTTAAAACGCCGAAATGCCGATAAAGCAAAACCTAAGCCCATTCTATTAAAAATTGCTCCCGACCTCAACAATTCCCAATTAGACGAGGTCATCGAACTGGTGAAACAGACAAAAATTAAAGGCATTATTGCTACAAACACCAGTACAAACCGCGAGGGACTAAAAACAGATTCTAAAAAACTTAATGAGATTGGCAATGGTGGCCTCAGCGGCAAGCCTGTTGCCAAGCGCTCTACAGAAGTCATCCGCTATCTTTCAGAAAAATCGGGCTTTCCAATCATCGCTGTTGGCGGCATACACAGTGCCGAAGATGCTATGGAAAAACTCGCCGCCGGAGCCGATTTGCTGCAGGTTTATACGGGCTTTGTGTATGAGGGCCCGGGATTGGTGAAGCGGATTTATAAAAGAATCATGAAGGGTTAATTGACGCTTTTGAAATATTTTAACTGTTCAAAAAACGGTTGAGTTTCTCTGTTACATTTTCCCAACGTTCTAAGATGCCATCCTCCAAGGGGGATAATTCAGAAAATGCTTTTGATTTGTATAATTCGATAACATTATCCTTATAATTTCGAGTTCTCAGGCAAAGTAAGAGTTCATAATCCTTTACCTTTTCGACAAAATCCTTACCATACTTTTGATTAAATTTATTGTATAATGTCGGATTATCCTCTATTTTTATCAATTCGAATTGTAAGGTCTGATTAAGAGACAACTTCAATTTGTCGTCATCAGTATTTGCCAAATTCTTGAGTTCTGCCTTCTGTGTATGGGGATTGATGACTAAGATTTTACCAATCCCCTCAATGATAAATTCTTTTTTTGTCTTATCTAAAATAAAAAGATATTCATGTCCGGGCTTAACAGGTTTGTATATCAAAATAAAGATTATGTAAAAAATAAAAATAAGCGCATGTATGAATGTCGTTAAAACATTAGAAAAAATATAATCCATATAGTAAAAATACCCATACACAATAAATAAAAGAAGAAGCCATAATGCTTTTTTCTTCAAAGTATTGATAATGTTATGGGATTTCTTATGATAATTAAAATCGCTTATATCTTCAAATTCATGAATCTCAAATATATCCGGACTTTCGTGTCTTATTTCAAGTATTTTCATTATGGTTGACTGTTAAAATATACTTCATTTATCCATTGCATTGAGCTGATGCTCCAGTATCTCTGTTCATTGCGCAAATATAGTTTCTGTCCTTTAATTTCAAACACATTACCGGAATTTTGTTCCATTTTAAGGCAATCACCTTTACGTTCCAATACTGTATATTTGATTTTATCCCTCAATTCCAAACTGGTCTGGTATTGTTTTTCCTTGTCGAAAACATCTACTATCAACACCGTGTTAAGTAAGTCTCCTTTTGAAGGGAATTGCTATAGTTGTTTTTTTGCCTTCCAGTTTATAGTCAACCAGAAAAATTACGGCCTTTGCTTTTTTCCAAGAGGCTTTGTTTTTAAATGCTTTTATATAATCGGCCCTTTTCATTTCAGGCAACACGTCGAGAGAAAGTTCTTCTGCCATTTTTGTTTTGGTTAAAGTATTGGGAAAAATGTATAATTCGCGAATATATAAAATAATTCCTAAAATTGTTATTAAAATATAATTTCAAAATATTTATTTGGGTTTATAATACTTTGTTGTATATTGTTTCAGATTTTTAAAAAATTCTTATGCCCTAAAAAAATGAAAATAAAAAAACTCCTCCCAGAAGACGTTAAAAGCAATCAACTGGGCTATAAGGACTACCGAAAAGTCATAAAGCCTGCCTTGAAAGCTATGCTTACACAACATGCAAGCTTGGAGAGCCCTACCCGTTTTATCGCGATTACCAACTATGAGTATGCTGACATGAAAGGTAAAAAAATGGGGCTTATAATTGCCGGAGACCAAACTTCAGTTTGGTTGAAAATGCTACACCAAGGTTAAAGTCCTTTAAAACAAATACAAATGCAGGAATGGGCCCTTATGCAGGCAAAACACCAAACTATCCTCAACCAAATAAAACGCCCATAGGTAATGATGAAAAATATGACACTGGTTTGTGCCGAGAAGTTAGAGATCGATTAAGGGAATTGGGCATTGAAAAAGTGGCTGGGGCTAATTTAGACTTTGCATTATATGGGATGGGGGATTTTTCACAGGAAGCTATTGTAAGACTTGTAAAATGGGCTGAAAAAAGAAGTGCTATGCCCCCTAAAATAAAACTTTAATAATGACACAACGCTTTTATAGAATACTGCAACTTGGAATTTTATGCTCATTTTTCTTTAATTCCTGTAGCTACAGCCCCGATATGATTGAACCTGGCAATTGGGTCTCTGTCGATGAGCATCAGTATTTTTATTTTAAAAATGCAGAAGGACTTGTATGGAAAATGCCATTTCCGATTTTATTCCAAGACAGTAGCAGTTCTTTATATGCATCACCGATATTTTTAAAAAAAGAAATGAACGGCAGTAAAACGCAACTTCCTTTCTTCTGCAAAATGTCATATACGGAATACTGGAGATATAGTATGAGTAAAGCTCCCGCAACCCTGTTTTGGGACGATAGGCAATACCTTGCCAATGATTTAGGCTTTGCGCACAATGTAGATAGTTTTGCTTGTATAAGTTTGGAACGCATTGAAGATTATAATGCATGGGAAAAGACTTTTTATGCCGTTTTTAAAGACTATGACAATGGCAAGTTGTACAAGGTTTTATACAAAAAAAATATTGATGAACCTCGCTCAGAGAGCTTTGGAATAGCTTGCAAGTAAAAATGGAAGAATATATTGACAAACATGGAGGAGAAGCAACTGCAAATCCAGATGTAATTGCACGACCAAGTTGGGATAATGCTAAATCAATTCTTAAATAATATGAAAACATTTTACCCCGAAAAGCTATTTTTGCGCAATATAGTTGCTTTCTTATTATTCGCAATCACTAGCTTGATTTGGACAAGGTTTGAAACAAATGAACCTCTTGGAAGTGGAATTATCGAAGCATGGGATTTTTTTACTTTTGTATTTGCATTCCTTATGTGGTCTTTTTATGTGGGGATTATATTAACAGCGATGCTACTTATTTTTAACTTATTTGAAAAACTCATTAAGCAGCATCTCAGTCTCTTTTTTAAATTGGTAATTACAGAAATCGCCAATATACTTACATTGTCGATAATAGGAGTATTGAACATATTCTTAATGCCTGAGTGGAATCATATAGTCTTTTTTAGCTTTATGGTAATAATATATGCTTTTATATTTTTAGTCCCTTTAGGTATTTTAAGAAAATGGCTTTCATTGGGCATTTAAAAACAGGGGAGTTAGAGTCTAACTCCCCTTCAAATCATAAAAAATGGTTAATCCATAACAAAACGATGACACAACGCTTTTATAAAATACTGCAACTTGGAATTTTATGCTCATTTTTCTTTAATTCCTGTAGCTACAGCCCCGATATGATGGACTCAGGTTTTTGCAAGAAATAAATTATGGGATGAAAAACTACTTTAAACTAAAAATACTAATTTTACTTTCGATAAATTTATTAAAAACCTACTTTCAAAATTCACATTAAACTTAATCGCAGATTATTAAATATGTACTCTAAAACGCTATTTTTTTTACTCTTGATTCCATTTATTCTCAGCGCACAACCCGATAAACTCTATACAAATATAGAGGAGGCCTTGATGTCACCTAAGGATGTTTTCCGACTTGAGTTAATAAATATGAATCTGGAAACAGTTCCTAAAGAGGTTTTTCTTTTTCATAATCTTAAAGAACTGATTTTAGCCGGAAACAAACTTTCAGAGCTTCCGGAAGAAATATCTAAATTATCAAATTTGGAATTTCTTGATTTATACAGTAACCGATTCAAGAAATTTCCTGAGGTAATTTGCCGCATGCCAAATTTACAAAAACTGAATATAGGATTCAATTATCTTAAGCAGCTGCCTCCCTGTTTTTCAGAGCTAAAATCAGTTCAGAGTCTACATTTAGGCGTGAATTATTTAGGAGAATGTACTGAACTTTTTTTACCGCCTTATTTAGACAGTTTAAACCTATCAGGTAACCGTTTTAAGGTTATACCTAAAGCCGTTTTGAACCAGCAAAAGCTGCAAATTCTAGTTTTTAGTGCTAATTATTTAAATGAAATCCCCAAGGAATTGGCACAATTAAAAGAACTTAAGCAGTTGTACCTTAACCAAATGGAACTTCATAGCCTACCTGAGGAGTTGGGTAACCTTAATAAATTAGAGGTATTAAATTTTAGTTGTGTAGGTATTTCTCCAAGTTATAGTGAATTACCCGAAAGTTGGAAAAATCTCACAAATTTGAAGTATTTAAATATTTACGGCGCAAAACTTTCTAAGTGGCCTAAATGGCTTTGTCAACTGCATAATCTGAAAGTCGTAAATACAAGTGAGCTGAAAAAAGTGCCCAAGTGCATAAAACCAATAGTAATTGAAAATGCCGACCTGAAAATGGATGCACTTTTAAAATTCCTCAACAACAAATAAACAAAAATGCAAAAAGAGCAATTGCTGGCTGAATTGAATACTTCATTGCAAGAATTAGCCAAATACGAACAAAATAATCCCAAACTATTCATTTTGAAATTATGAGAATAATCTTTTTGTGTATCCTGTTTTTTCCAATATTTCTATATGCCCAGCGAGACAGCACTTATACTTCTTTAGAATCTGCACTTTCAAATCCCGATCAGGTGTATTCTCTGTTTATAGCTTATAAAAATATTGAAACATTGCCGGAGGAGATAGGATTACTAAAAAATTTGGAACATCTCTATGCTTTCAGTAATAAAATAAGCAAATTGCCTGAATCTTTTAA